>CAYZUI010000060.1:0-5140 GCA_964481945.1 uncultured Gammaproteobacteria bacterium | reverse complement strand
AAACCCACAAGGGATGGGGCAACAATCGGACCGATATGGGGCACGGCCTGTAGAGCCGCGAGATCTCGCGTCTCTACAGGCCGTGCCCGATATCGGTCCGATTGTTGCCCAATCCATTGTGGATTTTTTTTCTGATAAGAAAAATATCCAGCAGGTGGATCGGTTATTGGCCATGGTTAAGGTAAGGGCAATTCATGAATTGCCCGTACGGACAGGCAAATTATCCGGCAAAACAGTAGTGGTAACAGGTACATTACAAGATTTTTCTCGGGATGCAGCCAAAGCCGCTATTCGTACTGCCGGTGGTAAGGTCGCCAGCAGCGTCAGTAAAAAAACAGATTATGTCGTTGTGGGGGATGAACCCGGTTCAAAATACGATAAGGCCAAAAAACTAGGTGTGAAGATTTTGGATGAGGAGGAGTTTAAGAAACTGCTGCACTAAATCAGAATCCCGGCACCCCCATCAACGCTTGCGCGCGATGACCGAGAGTGCCGGGGATTCCTCCTTCGCTACTTCCGCCGCATGATGACGACGAGGAGGCCGTGGCGGAGGTCCTCGTCGGACAGGTCGAGGAGTCGCTGGGCCTGGTCGACCCCCAGCTTCTGGATGATCTCCAGGAGCCACAAGACTCTTGCACCAGCACCATCTATTTGCTATGATATTTTTATGACACTCAAAGTATTAACAAAGAAAATACAACAGATCCAGATGCAACCAGCTGTAAAACTGCATTCGTCGATTGGTTTAAAGCGATTGCAAGGGTTGTGGGCCAAGCAACCCAGAACAAAGCGGGATCTGCAAATGGTTCGACAAAAACTCTGGGCATAGTTTGTGCAGAAATTACTCCTGCTGGATAGCAACATTATTATCGGCATTGCTAATAACCAGATCGATGCAAGTTTGTTTGACGATTTTGATATAGCAATATCGGTTGTAACTGTGATGGAAGTTTATGCGTTGGCAGGTATGTCCGAACGTGAAGAAACTACAATTGATGAATTGTTACGTTATATCACAACTGTTCCAATTACAGCACGCATCGCTAAACGTGCCGGTTTATTAACACGGACCAAAAGAAAACGATCAGCTGATTTCCTAATTGCAGCCACAGCATTAGAATTGCATATTCCATTGTGTACGCATAATCTAAAGGATTTTCGAAATATTACCGGTCTGGAGTTAGTGTCGTTTGATTTGATCACTTAACCTCGATATACTCTTTCCCATGGCCATTTCAAAAGAAGAAGTGATTCGCATTTCCCAGTTAGCTCGCATTGAGCTAACACCTACAGAAATCGAGCAATTCCAGGTGGAATTATCGCGGATTTTAGAGTACGTTGATCAGCTGAATGAATTAGATACCACTGACATTCCACCCACCGCGCAGGTGACTGGCCTAGAGAACCGGATGCGACCCGATGTGGTGAATGATGAATTTAGTCGCGCTGACATGTTAGCGTCCGCCATTGAAACTGTCGAAGGCCACATTAAAGTCAAAAGCGTCTTTAACAAAAAGACGTAACGCCTATGTTGAAAGAATTACGTGCCAAGCTAGATAGCAAACAAATTACCTCTGTTCAATTGACCGAGCAGTATTTAGATAAAATCAAAATAAAGAATCCGGAACTCAATGCTTATATCAATGTCACTACCGATCATGCCTTAGCCGAAGCCGCCAAAGCCGATGAGCGTATCGCGGCCGGTAACGCTGGCCCTCTCACCGGTATTCCGTATGCCGCCAAAGATGTTTTCTGCACGAAGGGCATCGTGACCACTGGTTGTTCCAATATCTTACGTGGCTATATACCACCTTACACCGCCACTATTTTAGAAAAGCTGGCTGGGGCCGTGTTATTAGGAAAAACCAACACCGATGAATTTACCATGGGCGCTTCCACCGAAACCTCTTGCTTTGGTCCAACTCTGAATCCGTACGATACTACGCGCGTGGCCGGTGGATCATCCGGCGGGTCAGCCGCGGCTGTAGCCGCTGACCTGGCGCCGTTTGCTTTCGGTACCGATACCGGCGGTTCCATTCGTCAGCCAGCCTCATTTTGTGGAGTAGTAGGCCTGCGCCCCACCTATGGCCGGGTATCGCGCTATGGAGTCATGCCGATGGCCTCATCACTTGATACCATTGGGCCATTCGCCACCACCGTAGAAGATTTAGCCATGGTGTTAGAACACATCGCCGGTTTTGATCCGCATGATAGTACCACTAGCCAGACAGCGGTTGAACCGTATAGCACTCTGTATGATCAGCCGGTGGAAAAATTGCGTATTGGTGTGGCCAAAGAATATTTTGCCTTACCAGAATTAAATCAAGACATTAAAAAAATTATCGAAGGTATCATTCAGCAGTTAGGTCAAACTGGGGCAGAGATTATTCCAGTGACGATGCCCCATACCAAATATGCCGTACCAACCTACTACGTTATTGTTCCGTCCGAAGTCAGTGCCAACTTGGCTCGGTTTGATGGGATTCGTTATGGGTATCGCGCCAGTGAGACCACCGATTTATTGGATGTCTACCGAAAGAGTCGCGGTCAGGGGTTTGGTGCAGAGGCCAAGCGTCGCATTATGATTGGAACGTACGCTTTGTCCGCCGGCTATTATGATGCTTATTACGCTAAGGCGATGAAAGTGCGCACCCTGATTCGTCAGGATTTTACTAATGCGTTTCAACACGTTGATGTGTTAATCTGTCCGCCCTGTCCGGGAGTGGCTTTTCCGGTGGGATCCAAGTCAGCTGACCCCATTCAAATGTATCTCGAAGATATATTTGTCGCTCCGGCTTCGCTGGCTGGCGTCCCGGCACTAGTGGTACCGGCCGGCCAAGCGCAACACCTGCCAGTGGGAGTACAAATTATTGGTCCGCAGTTTAGTGAAGCCTTGTTGTTGCGGGTTGGTCGGATGATCGAGCGCTTGCCTAAGCGGTCATAAAATGCTATGATAATGCTATGCCAAAAGTCCTGCTCGTCGAAGATGACGAAATGCTGCATGGAATGTACACCCAAAAGTTTAAAACCCAAGGGTACGAGGTCGTGTCAGCCTACAATGGTGCGGACGGTATAAAACTTGCCGAAGCCGAACACCCAGATGTGATATTACTTGATGTCATCATGCCAAAGATGGATGGTTTTGTGGCTCTCAAAAAATTACGCAAAGGCAGTACCACTGCGAAAATTCCCGTGATTCTGCTGACCAATCTTGGCCAGGAAGAAGATGTGCGCAAAGGGCGTGAACTTGGTGCTGACGATTATTTTATAAAAGCTAATCACACACCTACCGAGGTGGTGGAAAAGGTGAAGGCGTTATTGAATAAATGAACCAACGATCCCTCATCATTGTTAAACCGGACGCTTTACAAAGAAATCTGTTGGGTGAAATCATCCATCGCTTTGAACGGAAAGGTTTAAAGATTATTGGGTTGAAGATGATGCAGATTGATGATGTGAAAATTGTTGAGCATTACTCACATCATGCCGATAAACCCTTTTTTGCCGATCTGAAACGCTTCATGCAATCATCCCCGGTGGTGATGCTGGTGTTAGAAGGCTACGAAGCCATTGATACCATTCGCTTAATTGTCGGCCCTACCAAAGGCCGGGCCGCCGATGCTGGCAGTATTCGCGGTGATTTTGCCATGAGTGTGCAATACAATATCATTCATGCGTCTGATTCCGCCGAATCCGCCAAGGCTGAAGTAGCTAGGTTTTTTTCCAAAGACGAATTGTTCAATTACTCCAAGATCGATTTCGACATGATCTACGGCGCGGACGAACGATAATTCATTTGGATACGAACATGTCAGTAGAACGTCGTCGATTCGCAGCAGTAGAAGGGGATGACGCTGCGTTAGATTTTTCTCAATGCAGCAGTCTTGACGAAGTAGTTAGTCAACTTGTGCAGATGCAGCGGGCCGGACTAAAGTTACCAACCAGGCGTGGTTTGATGACACCCCCACAGTTAGCACGGCAGATTGAAGCTGTTATGGCAGAATTTATTCAAGAGCTTCCCAGATCACCTACAGAAATCAATCATATTTTGGCAACCCACGCTCTACCGGTATCAGGCCAACTGCGGCGTACCTTAGCCCATATTCTTGCGCTAGATTTTGATACGGGTACACCATACTACGAGGGACTCGATGAATTATTTAATCGTGGACAACATAATCCGCTCTGGAAATTATCAGAGCAAGAGTTTGCTAGGCGTTTTCCGGAAGCAGACTTTACTGGTGGTGAAGAAGTGACACTGGGAGCTGGATTGACTGCAGATGACATTAGACAAGCCTCTGACAGGTGGCGACGAATACAGGATACTCGCGAAAGAATCGCCCATGAGCAACGTTGGCAAGAACTAGAAGATTGGAGAAAACAATGGCAAAATCGCGCCTGGGATGCTAAGCAAATTGCAGTACCGGAGATTGAAGATTCAACGACCTATAAAGCGGCTTTAGCACAGGTTCTGGCGAATGAGCAAGAGCGGTTAGCCGCCGACAGGGCTGCTTTTGAACACCAAGACCACGTGCAATTACAGCTCGCGCTGGATAAACCATATTCATTAGCTGCTCGAGTTGAGGCCATCTTGACAGGTACCGGCCAGGCAAGCCAAGTACGCCGAGGAGCATCTGAAAACACTATCACGACCGGCGACAAAGAGCGTCCAGCGGTGGCTCGAACGTTGGAACTGCCAATTATTGGGAGATCAGGTCAAACAATAAGGTTGACTATTTTGTCCGAAGAAGCCCAGGAGAGAGGACCATTTGATGGAGTACTTGAGGATACCACCAGACTAACGGGCGTCGTAGTGGAATCAGTGGCCGGATATTCACTATTTGGTGATCAGCTTCCGGAAGCTCGAGCACACAATGCTGATTTGCGCGCAGCCCTAACGCAACTGCAAACCATCGAAACCGCCATTCGGCAGGAATTAGGCTTGAGCATGCGATTGACCGATCGCTTACAATCAATTCTTCAGGTCAACGAGCAATAAGCATTTGACAAAAAATCATCACTGCTTTACACTAGCCATAGTTATGAACAATTTGCACCGCTATTATTTCTGGTTTAGCTATACTTCGCTCCGAAAGGTGTAATGTTTATATATTCCTAGAATATAATTATCAAACACTAT
>CAYZUI010000059.1:0-4776 GCA_964481945.1 uncultured Gammaproteobacteria bacterium | reverse complement strand
GGTGGGCCAGGATGGACTCGAACCATCGACCCCAGACTTATAAGGTCTGTGCTCTTACCGACTGAGCTACTGGCCCTTCAGCTACTTTACCTCACGTATCCAGCGCACCAACGTACTACTATGGTTATCGGTACGTAGTGCTTGGAATAATAACGTCCAGGCTGACCATTGCCAAGTTGACAAAATGGCTGCGGAAAAGAAACTCAACAATAAATAAATCCATTGCCCAATATATGCCGCATCCTGGACGCGTAAAGCCATCGTCGCCGGATTACCAGTTGATAGACCAACCAAAAATGGCAGAAAGATCACAACCAATCCAACAAGCAAAACTAAACTGACTACCCCCACCAGGATAAATGAGATAATCGCCATCTCTAACGTAATCAACCAGTGCTTCAGAAACAGCCGCACCGCCGACCCGATGGCAGCACCAATATGATTATGATCTAATACCACGGCCATACTCGCTAACCGAAGAATTAATGATACCACAATGATTAAGGGGATGAAGACAATTCCGGCAGTAATGGTGATCAACAACTGCTGCGATTCAAAAGACGCCGTTGGAGCTAATTTCAGTACGATAGTCACCACAGCTAAAGTTAATACAACAACGGTCAGATAACCGGTCACAAACAACACACTCAACTGAATCCAGTGTTTAGCTCCTGCCAAAAAGGCTTCGGTAAAGTTTTCCGTTTTATGCTTGGCGCTATGTACCAAAGCTCCCACGGAGATACTGATCATGACCACAACCACTATAGCAGCACCAACAGTGATGACAAACCAGATCCAAGCATTGCTGTTGCCGGCCACCATGGCCCGATACAGATCCGTCGCCACCATAAGCCAGCGTCCATCTAGCCAGGATTTAGGATTCAGCATATCAGCCTCGCTGACAATGCCATTCATAAAGCGTAAATAGCGGTCTATTTCACCGGCAGCACCAAACACAAACGTGGCAAAAAACCCAAAAATCCATAAGCCTGGCCGCTGGATAGTATGTGTCCAGGCTTGCTGTAAAACGTCTCGATAAAGCTTCATGACTTCATTATAGCCTCAAACGCCTCCCTTTCCAATGTCTCCTTGTCGATAAGTACCGCGGCCACCTGTTCAATCTTCTCAAGATGGTCCCGAATCAAGGTTCGAGCCGTCGCATGCGCTTGCTCAATAAAGCCATCTACTTCCTGGTCGATCTTTCGAGCCGTGTCTTCGGAGTAGTCTGGCCGTTCCGTAATATCTCGCCCTAAAAACACCATATCTTCACGATGGCCAAAGGTGCGTGCTCCCAGCTTTTCACTCATGCCATAACGGGTAACCAGTTGCCGGGCTAGCTTGGTAGCTTTATCTAAATCAGAACTAGCGCCAGTGGTAATTTCACCAAAGATTTCTTCTTCAGCTACGCGCCCACCCAACATCACGGCGAGGTCAGCTAAAAATTCCGGTTTGCTATGTAAATGTTTATCTCGATCCGGTAATTTTAAGGTATACCCACCGGCTCGACCCCGGGAAATGATCGACACTTTATGCACCGGATCGGCGTGTTTGGAAAAGTGTGCCACCACCGCATGACCAGCCTCATGATAGGCCGTCACTTTCTTTTCCTGTTCGTCCATGACCGATGATTTGCGTTCCGGACCCAACATGACTTTCTCAACTGAATCCAAGACATCTTTCATGGAAATGATTTTTTTATTTTGCCGAGCGGCAAAAATAGCGGCTTCATTCAACACATTGGCCAAATCTGCACCGGAGAAGCCGGGGGTACGTTGTGCCACCACTTCCAACTTCACATCTCCTTCAAACGGTTTACCTTTGGCATGCACTTGCAAAATGGCAATGCGATCTTTAATGTCCGGTAAATCCAACGTTACATGCCGATCAAACCGACCAGGCCGCAACAGCGCGGGATCTAATACATCAGGCCGATTGGTTGCGGCAATGACAATGACTTTTGTTTCGTTATCAAAGCCATCCATCTCCACCAAAATTTGATTGAGGGTTTGTTCACGTTCATCATGCGAACCGCCT
The DNA here is from genome assembly GCA_964481945.1 of uncultured Gammaproteobacteria bacterium. Lineage (GTDB taxonomy): Bacteria > Patescibacteriota > Patescibacteriia > UBA9570 > UBA9570 > UBA9570. Next base: position 2,742 of record CAYZUI010000059.1, on the reverse strand, counting down.
AAGCCCGTGCCACGTTGCCTACCAACGGCATCAATTTCATCTACAAACACTATCGATGGAGCGGTTTGTTTGGCGCGCTTGAATAAATCACGCACCCGAGATGCACCCACCCCAACAAACATTTCCACAAATTCTGAACCGGAGATATGGTAGAACGGCACATTGGCTTCTCCGGCCACCGCTCGCGCTAATAAGGTTTTTCCAGTACCGGGCGGGCCAACCAACAATACCCCCTTCGGCACTTTGGCGCCGAGTTCCGTATACTTCTGCGGATGTTTCAAAAAATCTACAATTTCGGTAAGTTCCTCTTTCGCTTCCGCTTCGCCCGCCACATCTTTGAACTGAACCTTGGTCTTCTTTTGCGCCGGTTCTGATCCACCCACTTTGCCAAACATCATCGCTCGATTATTCACTCCTTGGACTTGCCGAAACATGAACCAGAGCAAGACACCTACGATCAATAAGCTAATCAGACCGGGCGATAACACCGATAGCCAATACATAAACCCACTGACGGTACTGACTGTGACAGAGATGGTGCTTAATTGTTCTGTGGTGACACCAGATTGTAAGAGCAATTCCGTCAACGGCTGGCTAGCCTCTTTATAGGTAGTTAAGATGGAGTCATCTTGTAAAGTCGCTAATAACGTCTGCTCACCTTCCACTTCGATACTTTTCACTTCACCAGCTTGGATACGCCGAACGATATCACTGATGGATACTTCTTCTTCGGTTTGCCCTGGCTGATTAATGAAACTGAAGATACTGCCAATCACTACCACAACCAACACGACGATGATGAATTGACGGAACAATTGTGGACCACGTGGCGGCCGGGCTGCAGCAGGCATGGAATTATTGAGTTACTGGTTCTTTAACTTCTGGTTCGGCGATTTTAGGCAATTCATGAATTGCCTCTTCCTTCTCTTCTGGCTTTTGTTCATGTAACGATTTATACGACAGGCCTAACCGGTGTTTCCCGGGTTCGATGGAAATAATCTTAAAATCATAGACGTCGCCGATTTTAAGAATTTCCGATGGAGCATTCAGTTTACGATAAGACAGTTCAGAAATATGGGCCAATCCATGAATATCGGAATCTAACTCGACAAAGGCACCGAACGGATTCAGTTTTAACACCTTACCGCGTACCACTTCACCAATTTTATAGCGAGCGGCTACGTCCAGCCAGGGATCAGCAATCAAATTACGCACACTTAGTGAGATCTTACCATTATCGATGGCAATAATTTGTGCTTTCACCTCATCACCAACTTTCAAATATTCCTTCGGGTCATCAATGCGTTGCCAGGCAATTTCAGAAATATGGACCAAACCCTCTAAATTATCACCGAATTCTATGAACGCACCGAAATCCACGACACCGGTTACTTTGCCAGCGATGCTATCACCTACCTTATAATGCGCAATTTTCTCTTGTTGCTGTTCAGCCTTGGCCATCTTCTCCGATACAATCAATTTTTCATCCACCTCATCCACATCAATCACCTTCACTCGGAAATGTTGACTGACATACGTTTGTAAGCGTTCCAAAATTTTTGCTTTATTGCCGCCTTCCACGCGAGGATAATGTTCCACCGATAATTGCGATACCGGCAAAAACCCAGACACCCGACCCACTCGAACAATCAAACCACCTTTATTCGCATCCATAATTTGCGCGTCGACCACTTCATTACTGCCTTGCATGGTTTCTAATTTTTCCCAGGCTTTTTTATGACCCGCCTGACGGAAAGACAATTCTAATTCCCCATTTTCATTTTCCAGTTCCAGCACCGTGGCTGTGGCCATATCGCCGACTTTTAAATTAGAAAAATCACCAGATTCATCGAACAGCTCTGGTCCACGTACGACACCAACCGCTAAACCGTTGATATCGATATACACTTCATTTTTTGCGGCGCTAATGACTACGCCTTGCACAATTTCGTTGACACCCGGCAAAACAATAGAACTAGTTTGCTCGAGCAGCTGGCTCATTAAGCCGGTGCGTTGTTGAGTTTGGGCCATAATTACTTGTTAAACTATTATCCGGACCTGACCAAAAGTCGCGGTGGGTTGTGAATTAACGTTTTGCGATTATACTGGATGATTGAATTTTTGGCAAGGCTCTGATACCTGAAACCTTCCGATGCGTCTTCGTAACCCACACACACGAGGTGTGGGGTTACTACACAATCAGCTAATGTTAGCTAACCCCACACTTTACGTGTGTGGGTTAGCAGATTCAGATATGAACACTGTCTCTACCAGGAGCCGGTAAAATTTGCTAATATAGTCACATGATGAACAGTACCATTAGCGGGGCCAATTTCAAAAAAATGCTGATGAAGGCTAGTCATACCAAGGGGTATTTGCCGCATCAAGTGAAACAACATTTACAAAAGACCAAGTTAAGCACGGGCACACATGCCAGTACTGTATTACATAATGATAATGCTAAGGTACATAAACGGGATGCGATAAAAATTATCAAAGCGCTCAAGGATGAACGTCTGATCCATGGTGTAGTCGGCAGTCCAACCAGGTTTGTGGATGATGCGATACACCACCAAAAAGTGGTGGAAAAACAAATTGAAGAACAAAGAAAAGCGGATCGGGCCAAAGACCTGGCCAAAGAACATGAAGCAGAAGTGGCTAAAGAAAAAAAACCGACCACCCCAGCCAAGCCCATGCAAACACACGTGGCGGCTGCCACACCCATCCAGCATAAGCCAATCC
>CAYZUI010000058.1:0-4233 GCA_964481945.1 uncultured Gammaproteobacteria bacterium | reverse complement strand
ACAACAAATTCAAGTAGAGGCAATTCATGAATTGCCTCTACGCAGATTCGGTGATAAACTACGTTGGTATGTTGAAGCATCCCACGTTATCACAATTTATCCTCGATCAAGAAAAAGCCGTCAAAGGTAGTGGCGAATTTTCGCAGATCTTGCTCGATATTGGCGTGGTCGGAAAGGTCATTTCCCGCGAAGTGAACAAAGCTGGGTTAGCCGGTATCCTGGGTGAAGCCGGTACAGAAAATACCTCAGGCGATAGCGTGAAAAAGTTGGATGTCTTAGCCAACGATCTGTTTATCAACTATCTCTCAAAAACCGGTCACTTTGCGGCCTTAGCGTCCGAAGAAGAGACTGATATCGTCATTGTGCCACAGGGTGAGTCTGCCAAGTATGTCATTGCCTTTGATCCATTAGACGGTTCATCGAACATGGATTATAACGTGTCGGTGGGCAGTATTTTTTCTATTCACAAGCGCATCACACCAGTTGGTTCACCGGCTACCCTACAGGATTTTCTGCAACCTGGTTCCAGCCAAGTAGCGGCGGGCTATGTACTATATGGTTCGAGCACCATGCTGGTTTACACCACCGGGCATGGTGTGCACGGCTTTACGCTGGATCCCAGTATCGGTGAATGGTTACTCTCGAATGAACAGATTCAGATTCCGGAAAGGTGTGACGTCTACTCGGCCAATGAGGCGTATGTTAATACCTGGTCGGAAACAGATAGAAAATTTTTGGCAGACTTCAAACAGGCTAATGCCAAAGCCACTTCGCGCCATATTGGTTCGCTAGTGGCCGATATTCATCGGAATCTACTCAAAGGCGGCTTGTATTTTCGTCCTTATGATGATTATAAAAAGAAATCAGCCAAATTGAGGCTCAACTACGAATTGAAACCTCTGGCCATGATTATCGAGCAGGCTGGCGGAAGCACGACCGATGGCAGCCAGTCCATTTTAGCTATCCAACCGCAACAACTGCACCAAAAGGGGCTGATGATTGCCGGCAATGCCTCGGTAGTACAAGACTACTTACACCGTCAGTAAACGGCGCGCGACATTGTCTTGAACGTAACGCAAAAACTCATCCACCGAATAAAGTTTTGTCTCCTTACTGCCACGCAGCCGCACGGCTAGTTGACCTTGGGCAATTTCTTTATCGCCGACCACCACAATATAGGGCACGTGCTGCTGGGCGGCCTTACGTACTTTGTTCCCAATCGTTTCGTTTGCGTCATCCAACTCTATACGTAGACCAGCGTCCGTAAAACTCCCGGCCAGCTGCTGGCAATGAGCCACATGATTCTCACCAACCGGTAACAACTGCACCTGGATTGGTGCTAACCAGGCTGGAAAGGCTCCGGCAAAGTGTTCAATAATGATCGATAAAAACCGGTCAATCGAACCCATGATGGCGGCATGAATCATCACTATCCGTTCTTTCTTACTGTCTTCTCCAATACACGTCAGATCAAATCGATCCGGCATATTCACATCTAACTGAATAGTGGCCACTTGCCATTCCCGACCGAGCGAATCCTTCGCCATAAAATCTAGCTTAGGCGCATAGAAAGCAGCTTCGCCAAGGGCCTCCACATAAGCCGTCTGGTTGGATTGAGCAATTTCCCGCAGCACCGCTTCGGCCTTATCCCAATGGGCTTGATTACCGAGATAATTTTCCGGATGTTGCGGATCACGTAACGACAAGCGTAGGCGAATAGCTAATCCAAAGGTCGCGTAGAACTGATGCACAATAGTCCAGATCGTTTGCACTTCTTCTTTTACTTGATCAATCCGGCAGAACACATGGGCATCGTCTTGCGTAAAACTCCGGACGCGCGATAAACCAGCTAATTCTCCGCTCTGTTCATCGCGATAACAGGTGGTGGTATTGGCATAACGTTGCGGCAGCTCCCGATAACTCCATTGCCGCCGAGCATAAATTTGGGTGTGGTGCGGACAATTCATCGGTTTCATGGCAAATTCATGTCCTTCCCGCGTCGTAATTTTGAACAGATCGTTTTGATATTTATCCCAGTGACCACTAGTGATGTAGAGGTCTTTTTTAGTAATATGCGGAATCTCTACCCTTTGATAACCCTGTTTTTGACGTAATTCCCAAACATAATTATCTAATTCATGGCGTAAGACAGTACCTTTTGGTGTCCAGAGGGGCAAGCCTGGTCCAACCAAGCTAGAGAACGTAAACAAATCTAAGTCGACGCCCAATTTTTTATGATCACGTTGCCTGGCCTCTGCGAGCATGTGCAGGTACTGTTGTAATTCATTTTTCGTGGGAAAACACGTCCCATAAATGCGGGTCAGCATTTTCTTGGTTTCATCACCCCGCCAGTAGGCGCCGGCTATGGACAGCAACTTGAAATGGCGCAACTGTTTTTGCGGATCGTCGGCATGTCCACCTTTACATAAGTCTAAAAAATTACCGGGATTATTTTCCGTAATGGTTTTGCCTTCCTGACCAAAGTCATTGATCAATTCCAGTTTGTATGGATTATCGGCAAAATCCTGGCGGGCTTGGTCCACCGTAACTTCCTGCACCACAAATGGGCCCCAGCTTTTCAAAATTTCGCGCATCTTGTCTTCAATTTTTCCCAAATCATCTTCAGATACCTTGACGTCACCCATATCAAAATCCTGATAGAAGCCCGTATCAATCGCCGGTCCGATGGCATTTTTTGCTCCCGGCCAGACCTGTTTTACCGCTGCCGCTAATAAATGAGCAGCTGAATGCCGAATGTTCTGTAAATCGTCAACCGTCATGTTATTGAATAATTTCAAGGTTAATCTGTTGAGCTAATTGTGGAGTACGATCAATCCAAAACGGCACGAACGATACCTCTACCGCTTCGACCTGCTCAAAATCGGCCAAATAATCGCGCACTTGCTGCTCCGTTTTACCGGTCAAGGCTGCACTATCGATGAAATCTTCCGTCAGTGGTTCGGCCGTTTGCTCAGTTTCACCCGTAATCAGAATTTCTTCACCATCATTCGTAATGGTATAGGCTCCGGGGATAAGATCTGGTGTCACCGGAACATAGCGAGCGGAGCCCACGGATTGCACGACCACAGATTCTACCGTATCGCCAGTCGTACCGTTCACCGTTTGCTCCGTCACATCAATCAAAAGATTATTTGGTTCGTACTGCGTCGTCAGTGTAGCCGTCAGCGCCGTCAGCGCCGCCGTTTTGGCTTCCTCAATTAAGGTAGCTGTCAAGGTCACTTTTTTCAGGACCCCACCGGTCATGGGATTCGCACTCGTGGCATAAATCTCGTCCTTCAAGCTAGGGTTCAAAGCCACAATTTCAAAGGTGCTGGCTGGAATATTGCCGCTCGCTCCTGGTTGATCAGCGTAGGCCACAACATCAATAGACCCACCGGCCGGTACCGTGACGGTTTCGTCTGTCCGAAACAATACTCCCTCCGTAGACAGAAGTCGGGTGGTGCGGACCAAACCCTGGTCGCCACTGGAGTTATTCACCAGTGTGACCGTGCCTCTGGCAATACTATCTTCCGTCGTCGAAGCTTCATAGTCAGTAAACGTGTAGGTTTCAGCAATGGGGAGGACCGTGGCGACAATACCCAAATCGGCTGGGGTATATTGAAACGGAACGGTGGTCGGAACCTCTGCCAACGTAATGGTGATGGTGGTCTTACTGAAGGCGACATACAACACGGCCGCCACGAGCAGGGCGACAAGGCCAATAAAGCCGATTAAGATGGGGGAGAAGTACCGCTGTAAGCGCTGACCAGATGGCATGCGCGCTATTATACCAAAACCACCTGATCTTGGCCAAGTTGCTGCACGAGCGGTGCGATGACGGCTTGATCCACCGTAAACGAGGCTTTGACGAGCTTTCCTTTGGCCGCAATATACACCGGCAATGTGCCTGGCTGTGCCTGCATCAAGTCTTTCGCTGCAGCCATGGCCGTGCGACCGACCTCTGGTTTAAAATAGACAAATAAAAATTCATCTGGCCAGGGAGAGATGTCTTCGGCGATAATTTTCATATCCCCATTACGCTTACTGATCTTGCCTTTGACCAATACGCACTGGCCATCCGCTAAGACGGTTTTGAGTTGCTGCAGAGTTTTCGGGAACAACACCACTTCCAGCTGTCGTGTGGCATCACCTAATTGAAAAAATTGCATGATTTCGCTCGTTTTTGTGAACACCCGCTTCAGTTGTTGCACCAAGCCGAGGCACTGCACCGGC
>CAYZUI010000057.1:0-3117 GCA_964481945.1 uncultured Gammaproteobacteria bacterium | reverse complement strand
ATATCTTTAATTTTGGCTTTTACCCCAGTCTGTTCAAGGAAGTATTCATAGGCGGCAGCGGTAATGGCAAAGCCATTGGGCACCCGCACGCCTTGGCTGGCCAGGTTCTGATACATTTCCCCCAAAGAAGCATTTTTGCCCCCTACCAGTGGGACATCGGCAATACCGAGCTCCTTAAACCATAAAATATGGGCAGTCGATTTGTCGTTTGGCATGGGGCATAGTTTACCGTATCAGCGTTTAACTGACAAGGTGAAATTTCACCAAATTGGAACCCCCAATTTTACCGACCGGTTGGCCGGTGACCAACACGATATAATCTCCGCTGTTGACTAAAGTATGCTTGACCAAGGCACGACTGGTGATTTGAATAAGCTGATCTAACCCCCGACAGGTTGGCACCACCACAGCTTGAACGCCCCAGCTTAAAGCTAGTTGCCGTTGAGTATGTTCTGAATTAGTTAAAACAATAATCGGTTTTTGCGGACGATGTCGAGCAATCATCCGAGCGGCCTGACCAGACACCGAATGGACCACAATGGCTTTCACCTGATGCTGTTCGGCCAGATCATCGGCCACCACGGAAATAGCATCTTCAATAGTTTCGTGTTTGAGTTTGAGATAATGTAACGGCACATCATCATAACGGGATTGCTCTGTTTTGCGCACAATGTCGGACATCATGACCACACTCTCTACCGGGTATTTACCGAAGGCGGATTCGCCGGACAACATCACGGCGTCGGTATGATCAATCACGGCGTTGGCCACATCGGATGCTTCCGCCCGTGTCGGTCGTGGATTGATGATCATTGATTCCAACATTTGAGTTGCAACGATGACCGGCTTACCAGCCAACATACATTTCTGGATAATTTCTTTTTGGGCCAGCGGAACATCGGCCGGCTTGATTTCTATGCCCAGATCCCCCCGCGCTACCATCACGCCATCGGAGGATTCCAGAATCCGATCAAAATTAACTAGACCTTCTTTACGTTCGATTTTGGAAATGATCCTAACTGGTTTCTTACCAATCAGTTTACGCAAGGCTCGGACGTTACTGGCATCTTTCACAAAAGATAGCGCGACGAAATCAATCCCCTGCGATAAACCGAATTGTAGATCTTCCTTATCTTTAGCAGTAATCACTTCAGCGGTAATGGAAACTCCCGGTAAGTTGATGCCTTTATGTGAAAAAATAAGACCACCTTTGGCTACGGTACCGTAAATAAATTTATCTTTCACTTTCTTCACCGTTACGTCAATCAAACCGTCATTAATCAAAATGTGCTCACCGAGTTTGGTGAACTTATAAAGTTGCTCATAACCAAGGGGGATAATTTTATCCTGGCCGGTGATTAGCAACTTATAATTAATGAACGACTGGGGAATAAATACCACGGATTCGCCTCGAGTTAATTCAATACCGTCACGATGCACCTCACCCACCCGAATCCGAGGACCTTGTAGATCTTGCATGATGGCCACAGTCTTACCAACCTGCTTGGCGGCCGCCCGAATATTTTGAATGGTCTGCTTGTGGCTATCGTAACTGCCGTGCGAAAAATTTAAGCGGGCCACATCCATGCCGGCGCGTAACATTTTGACGAGCGTTGATTTCTGTTCAGAAGCGGGACCAATGGTGCAGACAATTTTCGTACGTTTCATACACCCAAGTATAGCATATGGCCTAATCTTCGTCCTGATGCAAATAGCGCTGCGCTTTGGCTAATAATCGTTCAACCCCTTGTGGCATTGGTTGCGTGCCTTGCAAATATTCACTGGCACTATAGAGCTGATCGAGTAATTGGGGAAAAGCGGCATCACGACGGCGTGAAGGAACCGCATTTAATAATTGAATGGTTGAGATCACCTGGGCATACATTGATAGGCGCTCTGCCTGACTTGGATTCACTAAGTGAGGCTGCCCAGCTGTTTCGATGCGATGTAACATTTTCTCATTTAGGGCTTGGGACGGCCGAACTTGATCCGTGGTTGCTGGACGACCCCTGACCTGACGGGGGGCAGGTGGCTGGTACATCAGCTTCAACTTGCCTATATAGGTTGGGGAGTAGACTGGACCAACTTCACTATTATTATTACGGGCCTTCATCACGTCACGATTTTGCACAGAAGGTGGATAATCCCTGACCAACGTACTAAACTTGGCAGAACTACAACCAATCACTTCTTGGGCAGCTGTCCCAGACATGTAGCCAGGTAAATTGCGAATATCCTCAACTGCGGATAATTCTAAACGCATCCGCTCAATAAGTTGCGGAGATAAATAACCAACTGGGCCACGAATTTGAAAATCTTCGGCCTCTGGCTGAAATTGATCAAGTAGTTTCTTGAGAGCGGTTGGGCTACGCAGAGCTAAATCTGCTTGCGCTTGCTGTCGCGTGCGCCAATTTGGGGGTATGTGGGCTGGGCGACGTTCAATTCGACTCGAACGTTCTGACATAGTCGGTTAGACATTTACTCGCTCAACGTATTCCCCCGTTTCGGTGTTAATGCGCACAGTTTCACCTGCTTTAATAAACAACGGTACGGCGGCCTCATAACCAGTTTCTAATTTGACTTTCTTAGTGACATTACCAGCGGTATCCCCTTTCACACTAGGCGGGGCCTCGATCGCTTTTAAGTTCACTTTCGGCGGCAGGGTGATGATAACCGGCTTATCGTTAAAATTGAGCACATCCACATCTTCACCTTCTTTAATGTAATTACCAATGTCACCAATCTGATCTTTCGTGAAGTAAAACTGCTCATAGTTTCCGTTATCCATGAAGTTGAAGTTGTCGCCCTCCCGATACATGAACTGGGCACGATTGCGACGCAAATCGGCCTCAGCAATTTTATCACCGGGTTTGAAGGTTTTTTCCAAGACCTGACCAGTAATGAGATGACGTAACTTTGTGCGCATGACTGGCTTGCGTTGAGCGGTGCGCATAAAATCTGACCAGACTACCTGATACGGTGCGTTATCAAGATTGACCACTACGCCAACCTTCAAGTCATTCATCGTCAGCATAGTTATTTTCGCGTATAGGGTAATAAGGCCAGGAAGCGAGCTCGCTTCACAGCATTGGCCAGTTGGCGTTGCATCCGGGCGTG
>CAYZUI010000056.1:0-12174 GCA_964481945.1 uncultured Gammaproteobacteria bacterium | reverse complement strand
AATTTTGCCGATCTTTGAAGCCATCCAGCACTTTGGCCAAGTGCCCGAGACTGATATGTATATCACTATGAACATGGGTATTGGGATGGTGGTCGTCGTGCCGGCCGCGCAACGTGATGCCATAGTCAGCGACTTAAAAAAACATTCGGACGTCAATACCTACATCATTGGTGAAGTTATTGCTGGCCAACGTAAGGTATGTTTCGTGTAGCGGTCATCTTATTTCCCGGCACTAATTGTGAAAACGAAACAAATCGTTCGTTAAGCAATGCTGGTTTGGCGCCAGAGTATGTGCGCTGGAACGAGGTTAATAAATTGAAACAAAATAATTATGACGCCTTTGTTCTGCCGGGTGGCTTTGCCTATGAAGATCGGAGTCGAGCCGGCATTATTGCTGCACTGGACCCGGTAATGGAGTATATCAAGGAAGTGGCGGCCGCGGGTAAGCCGGTGATCGGTATTTGCAACGGCTGTCAGGTGTTAGTTGAGACAGGGTTGATTCCTGGATTACCAAATAATGTATTAGCCGGTGCCGTCGCTATGAATACACGGGTGCAAAGCGGTAAGGTCATCGGCACTGGATATTATAATGACACTGTGTATCTGCAAAATGTGGTGCCAGCTGGTCGCAGCTGTATCACCACCCAACTGGATCAAGGAGCGGTAATCACTGCTCCGGTGGCAAATGGCGAAGGCCGGTTTGTTTTTTCTACAGACTTGTTGCTTGAATTAGAGCAACACCAGCAGATTCTTTTTAAATACTGTACCGAACAAGGTCAAGTGGTGAACGAGTTTCCCATCACTCCGAACGGAGCCATCTGGGGAATCGCGGGCTTTTGTAATCCGGCTGGTAACGTGGTGGCCTATATGCCTCATCCAGAACGTCTAGAACGCAACGGTGAATCGCTCTTCAATCATTTGCGTCTGTGGTTAGAGCAGCCACCCAAACATGAATCCTATACGTTGCAATGGAAACCACAGTCAACGGTGGTGGAACCGTATCGCAGTCCAGACCATTGTCTACAGCTTTACGTTGACCTCATGATTACGGATAATGCCGCTAAAACTGTGGAAATGGCTTTACAACAAAAAGGCTATCATGTCACCGTCAGTCGAAAAACGCATTGGGAAATTTCGTCTGCCGGTGCTCAACCTGACCTCACGGCCTTGGTCGATAGCGGTGAATTATTAAATACACATAAAGAACGCTATAGCCAGACAAAGAGTGCCCAGCCAAACACACTATCTTTTCTGGTGCGGTTTGCCGATGATTACGAAGGTAAAGCGGTATTAGCAACCTTACAAAACCGTTTTGGCTTGAAAGACATTCTGAATATTCATAAAGGAGTCATTTGGGAATTAACGTTTTCCAGTGCCGATCCAGCTGAACGTACCCGACTAGCCACCGAAATTTTACAAACCCATATTTTATTCAACCCATTCTCTCAAGAATGTTACATCATCCCATGATTGATCGCACTAAAATACAACAACAGTTACGCCAGTGTCTAACTGAAACGAATTTCGAACAGCTTGGCAAAAAATATCGCGGTAAAGTACGCGATACCTATGATCTGGGTGATCGGTTAGTATTAATCACCACGGATCGGCAGTCAGCTTTTGATCGAATTTTGGCCGCCATTCCGTTTAAGGGGCAGGTGTTAAATCAGGTGTCCGCCTGGTGGTTTGATCAGACCAAAGACATTGTGCCCAATCATGTTGTTACCGTACCGGATCCGAATGTGTTAGTGGCCAAAAAATGTCAGGTGTTTCCCATAGAGTTTGTGGTGCGGGGATATCTCACCGGTGTCACCAGCACTTCAGTTTGGACAGCCTATAGTAAGGGGGAGCGTAATTTTTGTGGAAATATCTTGCCGGACGGCATGGTAAAAAATCAGGCTTTCGCTCAACCTATTATTACTCCCACTACCAAGAGTGAAATTCATGATGAATCCATTGCATCTGCGGATATCGTTAAACGGGGGTTGATGTCACAGGCTGATTGGGATCGGTGTGCACAGTATACCTTAGCGTTGTTCAAGCGCGGTCAGGAGATCGCTCAACGGCACGGCTTAGTTTTAGTGGATACCAAATATGAGTTTGGCAAATTACCCGATGGTACGATTACGGTGATTGATGAAGTGCATACACCAGATTCTTCTCGCTATTGGCTAGCGGGTACGACGCAAAATATCGATAAAGAATTCTTGCGGTTATGGTTCATGGAACACTGTGATCCATATAAGGATAAAGAATTACCGCCCGCCCCAGATGATCTGGTGATAGAACTTTCTGCCCGTTATATCCAACTGTACGAAATGATCACTGGACAGGAGTTTGTGTACCCACCGGCTGATCAGACAATGCTGGAGCGTTTGACGCTATGCATCCAAAAGTTGAAGAGCTAATGGGTCGGCTGGATGCTGTGCAGGGTGAGATCGCAGCAGCCAAGCGGGAAGTCGACAAGTTCTCTAACCAAAACCTGATGGTCGAAGCCCGAGAAGCCAAAGCGGATCAACAACGGTTAGAAGCTCGGAAACGCCAGTTGGAAAACGCACTCAACCGTTTGAAAAAGTATTGGTAATCTGTTATAATGTGTGCACATGATGCTCACCCCACTTTCCGCTATTTCTCCAATTGACGGACGTTATCGGGACGAGGTAGTAGACCTTGCCCCGTTTTTATCTGAAGCGGCTTTAATGAAGTACCGCGTGCAGGTGGAAGTGTTGTACCTAGTGGCTTTGGCCAATGAATCAAAAATCAAAGAAGTACGGAAGTTGTCGATACCAGAACTCAAGCTATTGCATAGTTTGTATCAAGATTTTACAGAACGTGAAGCCGAAAAAGTCAAACAAATTGAAGCCAAGACCAAACATGATGTTAAGGCAGTTGAGTATTATATAAAACACAAACTCGAACGCACCTCACTTCGTAAAGTTATGGAGTTTATTCATTTTGGCTTGACCAGTGAAGATGTGAATAATTTAGCGTATAGTCTGATGTTGCGCGATGCCATCCAGCACGTTTATCTCCCTTTAGTGAAGGATTTAATTGATCAACTTAAACAACGAGCCAGGCGTTATCACGGTTTAGCCATGTTAAGTTTAACGCATGGTCAATCGGCCACGCCGACTACTCTGGGAAAAGAGTTTATGGTATTTGTGCTACGTTTACAGCGTCAATACCAGAGTCTTAAAGCCATTCGTTTGCTGGGAAAATTTGGCGGCGCCACTGGTAATTGGGCTGCCGTGCACGTAGCCTATCCAACCGTTCAGTGGTTACGTTTCAGTCAGCGGTTTGTTGAACAATTCGATTTGGAATTTAATCCCGTCACCACTCAAATAGAATCGCATGATCGCTTGGTAGAATTGTTTCAAACCATCAGCCGGATCAATACGATTATGCAAGATTTCAATCAAGATATGTGGCTGTATATTTCCAGAGGCTTATTTGTGCAACGCAATATTGCTGGTGAGGTTGGCTCTTCAGCTATGCCGCATAAGATTAACCCTATTTGGTTCGAAAATAGCGAAGGTAATAGTGGTCTGGCTAATGCCTTACTGAATCACTTTTCCGAAAAGTTACCGGTGTCACGTTTACAGCGCGATCTCACCGATAGTACGGTCTTACGTAATCAAGGAGTCGCTTTGGCTCACAGTGTCTTATCATTACGTAATACCAGTAAGGCGTTGCAACGGGTTGAACCAAATAAAGATGCCATTGCCGAAGAACTGGATACGCACTGGGAAGTGTTAGCCGAAGCTATTCAAACCGTTATGCGTAAGCTCGGCAAGCCAACCCCGTACGAGCAATTGAAACGATTAACCCGTGGGCAACAATTGGATAAAACTACGTTACATATTTTTATTGATACACTAGATCTTCCGGAAGGTGAAAAACAAACACTGAAACGATTGACGCCCGCCACCTACATTGGATTATCTAAACAAGTGGCTGAATTATAATTATGTGTGGCGTTATTGGAATTCACGGCCAGGCCAAGGGGAACATCACATTGGATTTGTATGATAGTCTGATTGCGTTACAACATCGCGGCCACGACGCCTGTGGCATGGTGACTTACGATGGACAGTTTCGGGTCAAAAAGGCTATTGGTTTAGTGCGCGAGGCTTTTCATTTTTCCACGATTCAGCGCTTACAAGGTCAAATGGGATTGGGCTTCATTCGCTATGCTACGGCCGGAGGCATGTCGACCGATGATTCCGCACCGTTTGTCGTCAATGCGCCCTATGGCATTGCCATGGTGTTTAACGGAAATCTGACGAATTTTGCAGCGCTCCGTGAAGAATTGCACACGAAAGATTTGGTGAAACTGAATGCGCACAGCGATATCGAAGCCATGTTACATGTGTTTGCACAGGAATTAAGTCATCGCACCACCGGTTCGTTTTTAACGAATGTCTACGCTACGGTCAAAGCCGTGCACAAACGTTGCAAGGGCGCCTATTCTACCATTGCCTGTATTGCCGGCAAGGGGATGATTGCCTTTCGGGATCCGTTAGGTATTCGCCCACTGATGATCGGTAAACGGGGCAGTGGGAAAAATGCCGAATACATTATAGCCTCGGAATCGGTGATGTTTACGATGTTAGATTTTAAGTATGTGGATGATGTCAAACCGGGCGAAGCGGTTTTTATCGACACGCAAAACGTCTTACACCGCAAAGTGATTACTCCAGGCAAATGGAAGCCCTGCTTGTTCGAATATGTCTATTTTGCTCGGCCAGATTCTATTCAAAATAATATCGGTGTTTACAAAGCCAGATTACGGATGGGAGAAAAGTTGGCCGATCGTTTGCAGCCATATCTCAAGAAGTTGCAAATTGATGTGGTCGTACCGGCTCCGTCAACTTCCAACACCGCCGCGCTGGCTTTGGCACAGAAACTGGGCTTAACCTATCGGGAAGGTTTGTATAAAAACCAGTTTATTGGGCGTACGTTTATTATGTCGAGTGAACGACGCAAATCGGTTCGGCGCAAACTGAATCCACAAATTTTGGAAGTGCGCCGCCGTAATGTATTGCTGGTGGATGACAGTATTGTACGCGGCAACACCTCGCGTGAGATTATTCAGATGTTACGGGACGCTGGGGCTAAAAAAGTCTATATGGTATCAGCCGCTCCACCAGTGGTATCACCGTGTGTCTATGGAGTAGACATGCCCACTCGTCAGGAATTCATTGCCAACCAAGTAGGCGGGACTACTGAGGCGATTCGAAAATACATCGGTGCAGATTTCTTACTCTATCAAACCATTGCAGATTTAATTGATGCGGTGCGGATTCGTAAGGGGCCGGCCCAAGATTTTTGCACAGCTTGTTGGACAAAACGCTATCCCACGCCAGAAGTGACGCCAGCGTTACTGCATAAAATTGAACGCGAACGCTTAGCTAATAAAGACGCCCCACATTGCTAATTATGCACATTGCCGTTATTGGATCTGGAGCTCGTGAGCATGCCATTACTTGGAAGCTAGCCCAGGATCCATCAGTCAAATTATATAACTTTGGTTCAACCCATAATCCCGGGATCGCACACTTGTGTAGTGAAGTGGGGATCGGTGACGGTACCGATGTAGCCGCGGTATTAGATTGGTGCAAGGAACGCAAGATTGAAATTGTCTGGGTTGGCCCAGAAGCTCCCTTGGCCGCCGGCTTGGTTAATGCATTAGAGGCTTTTGGCATTGCCTGCATTGGTCCAACCCAAGAAATGGCTAGGCTAGAATCCTCTAAATCATTTACTCGTGAATTATTAGAAAAATATGATATTCAAGCCTCACCCATTTTTCGAGTGTTTACCAGTATGGAGGGAGTGGATGATTATATGTGGTCATTGCGGGATGAAGTGGTGATTAAACCGGATGGTTTGACTGGCGGGAAAGGCGTCCGGGTAATGGGCGCCCAATTAAAAACTCGAGATGATGCCAAACTGTATTGTCAGGAGTTGTTTTCTGGTGGTGCTAAACGCCTTGTGATCGAAGAAAAATTGGTGGGACAAGAATTTTCTCTGATGAGTTTTTCTGATGGCCGGCATTTGGTGCACATGCCCGCAGTACAGGATCATAAACGGGCTGGCAACGGTGATACCGGTCCGAACACCGGCGGCATGGGTTCCTATACGGATATCAACCATAGCTTACCGTTTTTAAATGATCATGATATTGCCTTTGCGCGGGAGATTAATGAACGGACGATGCAAGCTATTCAGGAAGAGTGCGGTGAAGAATATAAAGGAGTGATTTACGGTGGCTTTATGGCGGTACGTGGCGGGGTGCGCTTGATTGAGTATAACGCCCGGTTTGGTGATCCGGAAGTGATGAACCTGTTATGTCTTCTCGAAACCAGCCTGGTGGACGTCACTAAGGCAATTGTGAATCGCAATATCGATCAGCTGCACGTCACGTTTGCGCCAAAGGCTTCAGTTTGTAAATATGTCGTTCCACAAGGGTATCCGGAATCGCCAAGACCAGGCGAGATCATTGATGTCTCTCAAGTTGATCTATCTAAAGCACAATTGTTTTATGGTGAAGTTAATCGAACTGAAGCCGGTTTAACCTTGACCAAATCAAGATCGGTAGGCGTAGTGGCTACGGGTAATACCATCGCGGAAGCAGAACAAGCGGTAGAACGAGAGATAACAAAAATTACTGGGCCGGTATTTCATCGTGAAGATATCGGTACGGATGTGCTGATTGCTAGCCGGGTGCAGATGTTACGGCAATTGCGCCATGCTTAGAATCGCTGTCTTAGGCTCAACCCGAGGAACCGATCTGCAAGTCTTGCTTGATGCCCAAAAGCAGCAGCAATTGGGGCAAGCCGAAATTGTGTTAGTGGTCTCCAATAAAGCCGAGGCCGGTATTTTAGACAAAGCCCGCGTGGCAGGCGTTGAGGCCGTTTATCTGGAAGCCACCAGCCGGGAAGATTTTGAACATCAATTGTTGGCGATGTTGCAACGTCGTAAAATTGATCTGATTTTATTAATTGGCTTCATGCGGATTTTATCGGACGAGTTTGTGAAGCAGTATGATCATAAAATTCTCAATATCCATCCATCGTTATTGCCGAAATATGCCGGCGGCATGAATACTGATGTTCATGCGGCAGTGTTAAAAAATAAAGAAACGGTCACCGGCTGCACCTTGCACTATGTGACGGATCAGGTGGATGGCGGGCCGATTTATGGCCAAGAAGAAGTGCCAGTCAAACCAGATGACACACCTGATACGTTACGAGTTCGGGTTCAACAAGCCGAACAGCAATTATTACTCCGTGCGGTAAAAGAATTAGCGACTTAGCGTTGTGGTTGAACCTATCCGAGAGCTCACGAGGCCACTGCTGACTATCCCTGATAACGTTCTTCAGGCGTTAGAAATGTACTCACCACAATCTGAAGATCAAGTGATTTATAGAGACGCACAATTTGATCACAGTATTCTTCATATCAGTCCAGACGTTTTACCAAACGTAGGCCGAATTCATTTTAATATAGTGTTATGGCACTATTTTCAGCGTGGAAAAAATGATCATGATAAGATCACCTTTCGATACCATAATGAACAAGGG
This sequence comes from uncultured Gammaproteobacteria bacterium, assembly GCA_964481945.1. Classification (GTDB taxonomy): domain Bacteria; phylum Patescibacteriota; class Patescibacteriia; order UBA9570; family UBA9570; genus UBA9570. The sequence goes on along the minus strand of CAYZUI010000056.1, from coordinate 4,591 downwards.
TTAATTGGAGAAATACAATTTTTGTTGATGCCGGATGGAACATATCACCTCAATCATCGCCATGTTGTCGAGAACTATCGTCAGCAGGGTGTCGGGGAGCGTTTATTGAAACAAGCCGAGCATACCCTTCAACGTTTGGCGAATCGGCGAAAACAACCCGTAGAGATTTTTTTACAACTCGGTCAACGTAACGTCTTACAGTGGTTTCTCAAGCGTGGATATGAACCATCTGTTGGACACGAAGATATGGTTGAGGCAGTATTACATCATCCTGAACAGTTTATATTTGATGATATTACAGACAAACCAGGTGATGATCCGATTAAACGACAAGATGGGATTTTTTTGCCAGGTAGTACAGGACGGAAAATCGAGGATACAGTGCGGATTAATTTAGAGAAGACCTTGACTCCACAATAGTTATGGCTAACACCTCTTTCTGGTTTGATCAAGCACCCGATCAACTCCGCTTTCCAAAGCTCGAAAAAGCGGCCGCGGCTGATGTGGTGGTGGTTGGAGCGGGTCTAGCTGGTGTGCTGACGGCATATCACCTGCATAAAGCTGGAAAAAAAGTTATTCTCCTTGAACAAAATCATGTCGCCACTGGCGATACCGGCTTCACCACCGCTTTCATTACGCGGGTACTGGATGCTGACATTCCCAAGCTCGTGCAATGGTATGGCGTCACCAAAGTCAAAGCGATCTATCAAGCTTATGCCGCCGCTCAACAGCAGCTGATCAACATTATCCAGCATGAGCAAATTGAATGCGATTTTGTCTCAGCTCCATCTACTTGGTACACCGATCAATCCGTCTGGAACATTATCCAGCAACTGGATGATCAGGCGACGTGGGTGGATGGGGCACACCCCGGTATTCGTTTTGACAATGAAGGGTCATTTCATGTACGAAAATTTATTCTTAGCTTATTAACAAAAACCAAACTGCCGGTGTACGAGGAGACGATGGTGACGAACATTCAGGTTGATGCCAAAAAAGTTTTAGTGACCACGTCTGAAGGGAAAGTAGCGACCAAACAAGTCATCATCACCACTGGTTTGCCAACTGGTTTTCCTGAACTGCAACCATTATTTACTCCCCAACTGACCTATGTCATCGCCGCGCGCTATGCCACGCCCATTGCCATTGGTGCTGGTCAATATTGGGATAGCGCCACACCTTATCATTATTGGCGTATGTTGGATGATTCTACCATCATGCTGGGTGGGGAAGATAATAATATGACATCGGCCCATGATACACTCGTGCAATGGTTATCACAGATTATCTCAGGTCAATACACTATCACGCATCGCTGGTCGGGCAGCTTATTTGAAACGGAGGATAGCTTACCGTATATCATGTCGCATCCACATTACCATGGGCAGGTCTGGTTTGCCTGTGGGTTTGGTGGCAATGGTATGGTTGGTAGTGCCGTGGCGGCGCAGCTCTTAAGTACTGGAACGGCAGATAAGAATTTTTCCACCGAGCGTACCGGTAGAAAGATTGCCAAACCCGGTGCCCAGACCTCTATCAAACATTGGTGGACCTGGCCGGCCCGCATTACTGCAGTTCTCATTTATTTAATTGCCGTAGTGTTGCCTGGTTGGATATTCTTTCAAGCGCACGGCGGGATTGGTTTCTTAGAGGGGTTAGACAGCCAGACGCTGAGTTCATTGTTATTTCCATTGGTCGGATTATACGCCTTTACTCTGGTCTGGGTTCAATTCATGTTAGGCAGTGCCATGTGGTTATGGCGGAAGGTGTTCCCAAAGATTGAACTGTTTCATCGTACACAGGGTATTTTTACGTTACTGTTTGCCCTGATTCATCCTACCATGATTGCCTATGGCTACGGTCTAGAACTGTACTTCAGTCGCAATTATGTGGCACCAGACTTAACAGTGTATCTCTACTTTGGGTATTTCCAATTGATTGTGATGTGCTGCACGGTAACCGCTGCATTGTTGCGCCGTCGGAACTTCATGAAAAAAATATGGCGCTACGTGCATTTTGGCAATTATGCCGTCTTCGTATCGGTCTGGATTCATGGTTGGTTCTTGGGCTCTGATGTGCAGTATAGCGCGTTAAAGTATGTATGGATTGTTTATGCTGTCACTGCCGGTGTTGCTGTACTGCTAAAATTGTATGATCGTTTTCGGCCAGCCAAGCCAGTTCACCAAACCGGTGCCTGGGTGAAAGCGGCTACTACAGCCCAAGTAGTACCGGGTAAAGCCTTTTTGGCCACCGTTGGTACGCAACAAATTGCCTGGTTCAATTTCAATGGCAAGTATTACGCTATCGATAACGTCTGTAGCCATGCCAATGGGCCACTGTGTCAAGGATCAATCAACGGTGCCGTAGTGACATGTCCATGGCATAGCTCGCAGTTTGATATCACCACCGGTGCCGTTTTGGAAGGTCCGGCTCGTCGCCCACAGCGTAGCTATCCGGTAAAAGTGGAAGGAAACAGCCTGCTTGCCCAGTTGTAAGTTAGGGTTTTTTCTGGTACAATCTTGTCATGACTGAACAGGACATCATGACTATTATTAGACCAATTCTGCAAGATGCTGATGTCACTCGAGCTGCCGTCTTTGGTTCTTTTGCTCGTGGCGAACAAAATGCCAAAAGTGATCTTGATTTATTAGTAGAATTTGGGCAGCCTAAAGGACTATTTGACTTTGTAGAACTACGCTATACACTGGAAGATCATTTGCATCGAAAAGTAGATTTAGTAACCTACAAAGCCCTCCATCCTTACTTAAAAGATCGCATTTTAGCTGAACAGAAAGTTGTTTATGGAGAGAGATTTTAAACTCTTCCTTGTAGACATTGTTGAAGCAATTGATAAAATCCAAAAATATGTGGCTGATTTTTCAGAAGAAAATTTTGTTAATGATGAACTATTACAAGATGCAGTCATTAGACGGTTGACCATTATCGGTGAAGCCGTAAAAAATATCCCGGATTCCATAAAACAAGAATTTCCTGACGTTGCCTGGAGAAAAGCAGCGGGTATGCGGGACATTGTGATTCACAATTATTTTGGAGTTGATAATAGTGCTGCTTGGGATACCGTCCAAAAAGATCTACCGCTTTTTAGTCGACAGATCGAACAGGTACTAAAAAAATATCCTGTTGACAGAATACAGTCATGATCAAGCGCGCGTTAGTCAGTGTTTCCAACAAAACTGGGGTAGAGGAATTGTGTCGAGAACTCATTGAATTAGGCGTAGAAATTATCTCAACCGGTGGCACGGCGAAACGTTTGCATGAAGCCGGAATTGAAGTGCGCTCGATTGATGATTTGACCGGTTTTCCGGAAATGATGGATGGTCGAGTCAAAACCTTACATCCCAAAGTGCATGGTGGTATTCTGGCAGTGCGGGATAATCAAAAACACATGGCGGCGGTAAAAGAGCATGGTATTGAACTGATCGATTTAGTAGTGGTGAATCTTTATCCGTTTGAAGACAAGCCCGGCATTGAAAATATCGATATCGGTGGTCCAGCCATGGTCCGATCTGCCGCTAAAAATTATGAGCATGTCGGTGTGGTGGTTGATCCACAGGATTATCCCACTGTACTTGACGAGTTGAAACGCAGTAAGGATTTATCGCAAGAGACCAGGTATTATCTGATGCAAAAAGCCTTTGCGCACACTGGTTATTACGATTCAATGATCGCCAACTACATGAATCGCACCAAGGCATTTACCGAAGAATTAAGTTTTGGCTATCGTAAAGTGGCCAGTTTGCGCTACGGCGAGAATCCCCACCAAGCTGCTGCCTATTATGCTGAACCACTGTCAGATGTCAGCAGTATCGTCCGCGCGGAAACTTTGCAAGGCAAGCAACTGTCGTATAACAATATCATGGATGCCGACGCGGCTTTAAAAATTGTGCTGGAATTTGAACAGCCAGCGGCCGCGGTCATCAAACATACCAATCCGTGCGGTACGGCCATTGCCGAAGATATTACCACAGCCTTTATCAAAGCGTATGAGGCTGATGCGCAATCAGCCTTTGGTGGAGTGATTGGCTTGAACCGCACCTGTACGAAAGCGATTGCTGAATACTTGAGTAAAGTCTTTGTGGAGATTGTGCTGGCTCCCGATTTTGAAGATGAAGCGGTAGCTATCTTTGCCGCCAAGCCGAATGTCCGGTTGTTGAAACTCGGTACTCTCAAACCAACGGAACCAGTTTGGGAGACACGTAAAATTCTTGGTGGGACACTGGTGCAAGAAATGGATACAAAACACATTACCGAAAAAGATCTGACAGTGGTGACTGATGACAAACCAAACAAACACCAGTTACCGGATTTGTTGTTTGCCTGGGCGGTCTGTAAGCATGTGAAATCGAATGCGATCGTTATTGTGAAACACGGTGTCACTATTGCCGTGGGAGCTGGTCAAATGTCACGGATTGATGCGGTGAATATCGCTTTGAAAAAAGCCGGTGATGCCGCCAAAGGTGCGGTACTCGCCTCTGATGCTTTCTTCCCATTTCGTGATTCAGTTGAAGCCATTGCCAAAGCAGGCGTAGCGGCCATCATCCAACCGGGTGGCTCGGTCCGCGATGCCGATGTG
>CAYZUI010000055.1:0-3432 GCA_964481945.1 uncultured Gammaproteobacteria bacterium | reverse complement strand
AGGACAATTCAGTAAACTGATGGAAGTGGCTTCAGATGATTGGATTGATAAAGCTACCGCCGTCAGTGGCTGCGGACCGGCCTATGTCTTCGCCTTTGCCGAAGCCATAATGGCGGCCGCCCGTGACCCGGGGTTTTCTGGTGACCAAGCCCGCACCTTGGTGACGCAAACCTGTAGCGGTGCTACTGCCTTAATTGAGCAATCGACCATGCCTGTGGCAGAACTACGCCAGCAAGTCACTTCGAAAGGTGGTACAACTGCTGCCGCCTTGAACGCCTTAGAATTATCTGGGTTCGACACCATGTGGAAACACGCTATTCAAGCTGCCTATGTCAAAGCCAAATCTCTCTCAAGCCAAACGCGCTAGTCAACAACTAGCTCATCTCACCAATGTGCAACGCAATTCAGTTTTGCGCTATCTCGGGCTTGAATTGAAAAAGCAAACCGGTAGCATTTTACGCGCGAATGCGAAAGATCTGGCGCGCGTGCCACGGGATTATCCCACGCGTGATCGTTTGATTTTAACCAAACAACGGATTGCGGATATGGCAAAGAGTTTACGGGCCGTTCAGGCTTTACCAGATCCATTAGACCAAATATTAGACCAAACCAAGCGGCCGACTGGTTTAGTGATTGAGCGTCGTACTGTGCCGTTGGGGTTAGTGGCGGTGATCTACGAAGCGCGACCGAATGTCACCATTGAAATAGCCAGCTTGTGCATCAAGACCGGTAATGCGGTGGCCTTGAAGGGCGGCAGTGATGCCTATTATTCCAATGTCGCTCTGGTCAATTGTATTCATAACGCCTTACGTCGCGCTGGTTGTCCGAAAGACAGTGTCATTTTAGTCACTGATGCGGAAACACTGTTACGGGCGCATGGTATCGTGGATATCGCCATTCCGCGCGGCAGTAATCGGTTGATTCAATTTGTGCGCGAAACCGCTACTGTCCCGGTGATTGAAACTGGTGCCGGCGTCTGCCATACGTTTGTGGAAAAAACTGCCAATGTGAAGCTAGCAGCTAGGGTGATTACGAACGCAAAAGTCAGACGCTGCACCGTCTGTAATGCCATTGATTGTTTAGTAGTTGAGCAACCCATCGCCAAAAAATTATTTCAAATATTAGCCCCAGCTCTCAAAAAACATCAGGTGGAAATTCGGGCAGATCAATTCAGTTACCACTTGTTACATAAACTGTACCCCACAAAATTACTGAAGCATGCCACAACAACTGATTTCGGTCATGAATTCTTATCATTAGTACTGTCGATTAAAACTGTGCCGACAGCCCAAGCCGGTTTGGCTTTTGTCCAAAATCATACCTCTGGACACTCCGAAGCTATTATTACCCAAAATAAAACCATAGCAGAGACTTTTCAACAGCAGGTGGATGCCGCGGCTGTTTACGTGAACACTTCTACCGCTTTTACCGATGGCTTTGAATTTGGCCTGGGTGCGGAAGTCGGTATTTCTACGCAAAAACTACACGCCCGCGGACCGATGGGTTTAGCGGCTTTAACAACATACAAATGGTTCGTCAGTAGTGCCGGTGCTATTCGGCGCTCTTAGTTGATACCAACACTTGGGCGGATGTACTGGTGACACTGACCAGTTGGATTTGTTGGTCAGCGCTGGTTTGAATTTCTCCAACGCGAGCGAACACGAGACGGCCAAACGGTTCCAGGGTAAAACTATAGCCGTCCGGACTGGCGGTATCTAATTGGACAATGACTACCTCATTAGCAACGGCTGTTGTCCAGGTTGGCGTAGGGTTGATTTCAGCTGGTACAACGACCGGTTGATACCGATAAAACAAGATGAATAACCCAATAGTGATTAAACCAACTACAATCAAGATAATCAAACTCAATTTTTTCATGGTAGCGCTAATGTTACACCACCGGTGAAGGTTTCGCCATAGGGATAGAAGACCTTCACTAAATTAGTATTCTCATACACGTGCACTTGGGTTGGTCGAGTAGCGGTAGTGGTGACCAGTTGATCACCCACTAGACCAACTTGATCAACATCACTCATCGTCTGTAGACGTTTAAATCTACCAGAAACTTTTACCTGCCATAGATAGGCCGCGTCATTCATAACCACTATGACTGTATCTAATGTACGATCCGTCACATGACCAGTCACGATTTGTTTGATGTCGCCTGACAGCCGAATAGTTTTAGTGGTGTCCTTGACTAAATCAGCGGTGTATTGAGAAAAATAGGTTCGGTTATTTTTTTGCCATACGACCAACGGTAGAGACTGACTATCCGTTTGACACAGACATGAAGTAATACGAACGTTTGTTATGTGACGTGGCAGTGACCGAGATTGTGTATCAGTGACTAATGTGTAACGATTGTTCTTGAGGACAACAGCGATCGCTGTATCGTTAACCACTGTCCAATCAATTAATTGGCTAGTGAGTTTCCACCGCCGTGTCGCCAACAACCGTTGTTTCGCTTTTGACCAGCGATAGGTACGAATGGAATTTCCTTGTTCCACCAGTAAACGATTCGCCGTACTGTGCGTTTCGCCGGTGCTGGAAACAGTGGCTAATTTATCGCCAGCCACGTTGTGTAGAAACAGTCGTTCCGTATTCAATTCAGTCACTGCCAAACCGAGCGGACTATAGCCCAATTGAAAACGACCAGTTCGATTATTCGCCGAGAAAAAATTTCCGACATTCTGTCCGGCCAAAGAAAAAGTTCTGACGTGCGCCGTACCGCTATCGGTTGGCACCGTCACCAGGTTAGTCACGGCACTTCGACTGATCACGGTAAAACGACGATCGGATTGATCATCGGTATAGATAAATTCAAACTGACCGGCCCCGGTACTCTGACCACGGGCATACAATACTTCATTCACAAATACCAACACATCCGCTTGGGGTGAAAGATCAACCAAGGTGTAGGCTGTATCCACCAACTGGCTGGCTGGCTGCTCTAACCAGGTGTAGCCACGGCTGGTCACGGCCAATTCGGAAATGGTTGTATTCAAACTATTCGGCATAACCTGTATGCCTGTATTCGTGGAAACGTTGGTGGGTGTACTAGAAAATGTGATATACCCTGTGGTATCCACCACTTGGCTGATACCGGTGTGAATAGTATTAGCCGGCAGAGCAGTAAAGGTGGTGACGCCTGGTGATACACTCGTTTCGGCAAACACCACACGGTAATTTTCAAAATCATGTTGAATAAATGGTAGGTAGTCGCCGGACTCATGCGCAATTAAATACTGTGGAATAGTCTTGTCCAGCTCGAATTTCAAACGGAAGTAAGGTAAATCCGCTACGCCATCATACTCTACCGTCACTTCATCACCGGCCTTATTTTCATCGACCACAATGTTCGTATCGGATACAGTAAACACTTGGTGGGTAATGGCGCTAGGAGTGACGTGCACTAAAGTGAAATGATAGTCT
>CAYZUI010000054.1:0-3086 GCA_964481945.1 uncultured Gammaproteobacteria bacterium | reverse complement strand
ATCAGTCGGATCAATATTTTTCCAAAAAATCTCCAGTAATTTTTCATAACGAACAACAGTTGGATCATATTGCATCGTAATGCTTTCCCGATGTTGGGTTCGACCGCTCGCCACGCTATCATAGTGAGCATCATCGGCGGATCCACCGGCATAGCCAACCTGAACATTGTGTACGCCTGGCTCGGCTTCAAACGGACCTTGTACACACCAGAAACAACCTCCGGAAAATGTAGCTTGTTCCATGCGTCTATGTTACCATATCGGTATGGAACAACACTACACACTCAAGGGGTACGCCACCCCGAAGCACGTGTTTTTACACCTGCTGATGATCGCCATGCTGTATATCAGCGTGATTGCGTTCATTACCCTCTATTTTCAGTACGCTAATCAAATCTTTTTTGATTCAGCCTTCACCGTCCGCGAATCCATCTACAGTGGAATTCGCTGGGGTAGTTCTGCGCTGATTGTGGCTTATCCGGTGTTGGTCTATCTCACCTGGGTATTACAAAAGGAATTCAAACTTCAGCCGGGACTACGCGACATGAGAACCCGGCGCTGGTTACTGTATTTTACCCAATTCGCCACGGCCATTACGATTATCATCGATTTGATGGTATTGATTTACGAATTTTACGGCGGAGAAATTACCGCGCGCTTTGTCAGTAAAGTCATCGTCGTGTTAGTGGTGGCAGCTCTCGTTTTGGGCTACTACCGTTGGGAACTCCACCGCAGCGATGCCGTGACCAAACTCCCAAAGATCATGGCGAGTAGTGTGGGAGCGGTGTTGTTAGCCAGTATCATTGCTGGCTTTTTTATTGCCGGCACACCAGCCCAGCAACGCGCGATTCGCCTTGATGATCAGCGCGTAAATCAACTGATGGAAATACAAAACTATATACTCTCTTTTGCCCAGACCAAAGCTAAACTACCAACCGATCAAACCGCTTTGGAAAAATGGTCCGGTACACTTCCCACCGACCCAGTGACAGATTCTGCTTACGTCTACACCAAATTATCTGATGCCACATTCCAATTATGTGCCACCTTTGCTGCCGACCAAACTGAAGATAGGTATGGCGAGGGGTATTATTACGGCCCTTACCCAGAAAAAATCGGTACCCCAGGAGCACAATTAGTCGGTGGTAGCAGTTGGGTGCATCCAGCCGGATATTACTGCTTTGATCGCACGGTCGAATTTACGTCGGCCGCTGAATAGGATCCTGTTGCACTTCGGCTAGCATGGCACCCAAAATATGTTTGGCGATCCGAGCGGTACGTTGCCGCTCGTCGGGTAGGTTATACTCCACAACATCACCCACAAACTGCTGACCGGTTCGGGGATTACGTACACCCAAATGCAAACCATATTTGGTTCGGGCGTGGTGCATGGCTGTCGGAATCCAGGAGGCGGGTAAACCATAATAAGGGTCTTTTGTGAGAGGGTAATAATCCACCCCGGTGTAGAGCTGCTCCGGTAAACGCAAGCCATCTAAATCCACCGAAACATAAACTTCCCGAATGCCTTGAGCTTGCCACTGCGAAAAAATCTCATCTAAGGTAGCTAATAATTTGGCTTTGTCTGGTTTTTCGCCGCTATATAAATCTCGGCCAGACACAATGTCATACTGGTGTTTCCGTTGATCTTTGGGTGTTCGCTCCAGAAAGATCGGATGTGTCCCAAGTACCGCCACGGCATCGGCTAATTTATGTTCCAAGACATATTGCATGACATTACTTTTTGATACGTATATGTTGGTTTTTCCGGTTTCGATATTTTCCATATCGGAATGATGGTCGAACGCTAAAATAGCGCGATTCTTCATCCCCCAACCGAGCGATTGCTCTAGAGCTTCTTGCACATACGCAGTCACTTTATGGCTGGATGATGTCAGCAACAAGTGCCTCCGTTTTTGCTGTTCAATCCAGTGTTGCACAATTATCGGATCATCAACCAATTGAGTTACTTCGGCCTGCGGTAGGTGTTCAACTAAGTAGCGTGGCAAGGCATCTCCGCCTGGTCGCGTATCCCGATGATCTTGATCGGTTGTTTCGACATGCGCAATCCCAGCCTGTGACCAATCGGGTTGCCGCCGTTCACGACGTTCTACTGAAGCCATACTAACCGATGTGCCTTCGTCACCATGAGGCTAAGAATGGCCACTTGTTGATTACGTAGATCGATGGTGTTTCCCACCACTGTGGTCTTGGCCAATTTAACTCCAGGAGCCGTCACCACAATCTGATCCTGCTGCTGAAACAGTAGTGTAGTCATATTTAATGCAGCAATGGCTAGGCGCACTCGAGCTGTTTTTTTCTGCGAAGCAATCACTAAATCTTGCTGACCATCGCTGCGCAAATCTACTAACTGCAGATCATGCTTTTTATAACCACGTCCGGTGAGTTTGGTACGATCAACCACCGCGCCATTCAACACATTCACCCACGCCACTTTTTTTCCGGCTTTATCAAGCAGTAGATAGTAGCCTGAAGCCAGATATTGCAGAATGGTTGGGTTACCGTTTGCCCCCTTGAAGATGGTGTAGACATACACTGAGTCATCCGCAAATCGCACTCGAAGTTTGCCGGGTTTCTTGGCTCGGACCGCAGTGACAGCCGAAGCTACTGCTGCCTCATCCAATGGATCATAGGTGGAGTATTCAGGATGGGCGTCGTTTTCAGATTTCGTATTGGCTTCATCTACCTCGCCATCACCATCATTATCCACGTTGTCATCATCAATTTCCACCCCATTATTCGCAATGGTGTCATTCGTATCTGTGGCATTATCCGTATAACCATCCGGCGGCACACTGGAACAGACGCTAGTCGTTGTGGTATTCACGCCCAACCCATCACCATCTTCATCCAAATAATAGGTTTGATCGCTACTGACGGTACCATCCGCATCGTTACAATCTGTACCGGTTTCTAACAAACCAGTATCATCCAGTACACCGTCACGATCCAGATCAACGCGTAGATAACCAATGTACATGGCTCCGGCCGTAGACGCGGCTTCACTGTTGTAGATAGCGCTCATGGCCACTTCCGAATAACCATCGCCATTCAGGTCCGCCCCAATC
>CAYZUI010000053.1:0-2180 GCA_964481945.1 uncultured Gammaproteobacteria bacterium | reverse complement strand
AATAGCACTATCTATTTTCGTGACATTGTTACTTAGCCTGGTATCCGTCAACACCGCTAACGGATCGTCTTGGAGTAAACGAATGGTTTCAATAATGCCGTCGTAGTCATCCACGATATAATTGGAATCAATCAACCGACGCGCTTCAAGTAATTGGCTAAACGTTAAACCATGCTCGGCCATCACCGCTTGAACATGCGGGTAATAGAGTTTATCTTGTTGGATGCCTTCTTCACGATCCCCTACCATGGCAATCACGGGCAGCAGATCAAATGGTAATGCCAGTCGTTCCGCAATATGCGAGGCGCAGGCTGGATGTTCCATATTGTAGTAGTGCACGTTGGCATGCGGTGCCGGATGGTGATGATGATCAAAAAAATACACTTGGCCTGGCCAACGCTGCGCTAAGCCTTGCACGGTGTCGCTCGGGAAATTCAGATCACAGGTGACTACAAACTCGTACCCCTGAGCTTGCAAATAATCATACTGGTCAGGCGTGAGGTAATAATTGGTGATGGTGGGCATGAACAAATCGACCTGTTTGCCTGGATATTTTTTTCGAAAATAATTACGGAGGATGGCAGCCGACACAATGCCATCGGTGTCCCAGTGATGAATCACGACACCTTTGGTCAGGGAGCCAATATCGGCAAAGACATCCATAGATTATGGCACAAAGATATTACCTTGCTGAATCAACAATTGAGAAATTTCTGGGCGCATAATCGTATCTGGCACGACTTCCCCGGCTTGCAGGAGCTGCCGAATAATTGTGCCCGATGGACCGGTGCGTTGATCATCTGGGTGGGCGCACGATTTTGCCGTCGCTACCGTTTCACATTTTTTACAATGGAAACTATTCTCCAATTTCAAAATAGTGATACCAATATCTTCAATGGTGTCAAAAATCTCTTGGGCGGCATAGGTGCCATAATACTTCCCGACTCCGGCATGATCTCGTCCGACAATAAAATGGGTGCAGCCAAAATTCCGGCGAATAATCGCATGTAAAATCGCTTCCCGTGGCCCGGCATAACGCATTTGCAAAGGTAGGATCGACAGGACGGCTCTATTTTTCGGGAAGACGTTCGTGATCATATAGGTGTAGGCCGCTAAAATGGCATCATCCGTAAAATCACCCGCCTTCTTCTTGCCAATCACCGGATTAATAAACAATCCATCGGTCACTTCCAAACCAATCCGCTGCAAGTACTCATGTGCTCGGTGGGGAGCGTTGCGGGTTTGAAAGCCAACCACGGTTTTCCAACCCTTTTCTTGAAAAAGAAAGCGCGTCTCTTGGGGATCTAAATTATAGTGGTTATATGGCTCCTTAGAATTATCTAACAACTCAATTGGCCCACCCAATACCCAGGCCGCTCCGTCATACAACAGCTTCACGCCAGGGTGAGCTTCATCGGTTGTACCAAAAATCAGTTGGGCTGCCTCGCGTTCATCAAAGGTATATTTGTCCTCCACCGCCAACAACGCCACGGGTGTCTGATCGGCCGCAACCAACATGACCGTTTCACCAATGGTAATATCATTCGCCACCGCTTCAGCCACCGTTAACACAAACGGGATTGGCCACACCGTCCCATCGGCTAATTTCATTTCATGAATCACCCGATTAAAATCTGGCTCAGTCATAAACCCAACCAACGGACTATACACTCCTCGAGCGATATTCTTCACGTCTTTGATTAATTCTTCATCAATGACGATTTGACGTAAACTGCCCGCCCGGTCCCGCCAGTGTTGGGCATCCACCTCTCGTAATACCCGATTGACCAACATACCTAATCGAGGTAACCCAGATTCTTTAAACGTTCGCGAATTTTATCCTCATCTTCCTTAGAATATGTTGCCGGAACAGCCGAAGTTGGGGCCGTTTTCTGCTTCTTCGCTACCACTTGTTCCAAAATATAACTGACATAGGCGGAGACATCGTTGAATTCTTTACTGTCTTTCACGATCTGTTCAAGATTGGTCATTAACTGGTCACTGAGTTGAATTGAGGCCATAATATAAATCTAAATAGTTTTGTTTAACCTTAGCCCAGTCGAATCGATCTACCACAGTTTGGCGGACGACGGCGGCAGAAAATGGCTGGTCAATGCTCTGCTGTATTGCTTTCACCCAAGCTGCCACGTTCCCGGATTCTACCAGAAATCCGGTCTGTC
>CAYZUI010000052.1:0-8430 GCA_964481945.1 uncultured Gammaproteobacteria bacterium | reverse complement strand
ATACCTTCGTGCCAAAACAGCACAAAGTACATTGGGCAAGAAAACGTTATTTTTCTTATTCGTTCTAGCCTGGCAGTTTTTCTGTGACTATATGTTTATTTACCAAGCATACTACGAAACTTGGCATCCAAACGGTTTGAATGATTATTTCTACTTTTTGTCGTATGTGTTTGTGAATATTTTGTTTGTGGTTTTTAGTAAAAAAGAATTACGTGGACGAAAGACATAGTCGGTTTATTGATTTTTGCCATTGCAAAGCTCATAGTGAATGATTGGGTATTATTGTGGTGGAACCATTGACAAGTGTGATTTCACTGTACTACGATTAGTTCTATCATGCTAAGTAAAGTCCTTCCAGCAGCCCATTGAGATAATGAATTACTATGAAATTTTTGGAATTGCAGCACCGATAGTTTCTTTGATCGCGTTTTTACCATATTTTGGATCAATACTGAAAGGTAAAACAAAACCATCTTCTGCGTCTTGGTGGACGTGGACAGTATTAACATTCATTATTGTTATAAGTTCGTGGGTAGGCGGAGCACCGTGGGAGGTTCTTCTTCTGCCAGCATGGCTAGGCATTTCACAACTTATGATCTCCATTCTTTCAATCAAATTTGGAGATAATAAGTGGGATTTGAGAAATAAAATTTGTGTTGGGATTGCAATTTTTGGAATTTTACTATGGGCTTTAACTGGAGATCCATTATTGGCGCTGGGATTTGGCATCCTTTCAGATTTATTCGCATCAGTACCTAATTTCCGTCATGTATATCTCAATCCAGCGCAAGAGTATCGATTTGCTTGGGAATTAGGATTGTTGTCATCTATTTTTGAATTATTTGCAATAGAAAAATGGAATCTTGCTTCAGCAGGTTGGGCCGTTTATTTTTTTATTAACATGTCGATCACAGTTTACTTACTATATAAAAGAGATCTGAGGTTTAGATAAAAATTTTACCATAATAATAACATGCCTAAACATAAAGTTACACCGGTTTTAATAGAAGTTCGGCCTTCCAAAATGTTGCCTGGAGAAATAGGTTTATTTGCCGCTCGTTCAATTAAAAAAGATACAATAATTGCTGAAGCAAAAAAATTTGTGGAAATATTCCACCCTTGGAAAGATTTTCAGAAGCTTGATAAATATACACAAAAAAAAGTTAATCAATTTTGTATCCAAACAAAAGAGGGGTTCTACACACCATTGGATTTTAATTGGCTTCCTGCGACATGGAATATGAATCACTGTTGTAATTATAATGTTGGTTTTGATAAGGATGAGAATTATGTTACAGCGCGCAATGTTAAGCGTGGCGAAGAGCTTTATCTTGATTTCGGCTTGGGTATTTCAGATCCAGAGTTTCGATTCCATTGTAAGTGTGGTAGTTATAATTGCCGAAAAAGAATTACAGGAAATGATTGGAAGAATGCTGACTATAGAAAAAAGAATGCAAAATATTTTTCAAGAAAATTATTAAAAAATGTGAGTGCAAAAAAATTGATATAATACTATCTATTCTATGAAGGCAGGAATTTATTCTAAAAAAACAAAACAGGAGTTTATTAGTATAGAACCATCGCTAGATAAAAAAGAATTGGTTATGGTTCTCCAGAAAGGCAGGAAGAAAATTGTTAACCAAATAATGCAATCATGGGAAACTGCCTATATGAAGAGGCTTTCAGAAATTTCGACCTCTAAAGGTGGCCATGTTCTCGAAGTTGGTTTCGGTATGGGTATTTCAGCTAATTTTATAGAAAAATCAAGAAAAATTAAAACACATACGGTTATTGAGTGTCATCCTTTGATGATTGATTCTGCAAAAAAGAAATTTAGAAAACAAATTAAGTCTGGGAAATTTATCTTAAAGGAGGGATTTTGGGAGGATATAACAAAAAAAATTCCAAGTGAGTCGTTTGATGGAATTTTATTTGATTCTTGTCCACTGGACTCTGAGGTTGAGTTTTTTCAATTTTTTCCCTTTTTCAAAGAAGCCTTTCGTCTTTTAAAAGATGGTGGTATATTTACTTACTTCTCCGATGAGCCATTAAATATTTCAGACCGTCACCTTAAAGAGCTAAAGAAAGCCGGTTTTAAAAATATTTCATTTGAAGTCTGTAAAGTGAAGCCACCTAAGAGTTGTCTGTATTGGCAACACCAGACTATTATCACACCTATTGTTAAGAAATCGTAGAAGTCTTGCCATGCTTCCTCAGTTTCCACAATTTAAAAAAATTGAATTGACTGATAGGGTTGATGTTGAGGCACACACGAACTTGCATGAACCGTATTCAGATTTTAACTTCACCTGCCTTTGGGCTTGGGACACAAAGGAAGAGAGGATGATTTCCGAGTTGAATGGTAATCTTGTTGTAAAATTTACAGATTATAACACGCATACGCCATTCATTTCCTTCCTTGGTTTGTATGACCGCGAGAATACTACACGGATTCTCATCGACTACTGTAAAGCCCTGGATCTATCCACAACCCTACGGTTTATGCCCGATATATCGATTGCCGGTATTGACATGACAGCATTTACACTTGAAGAAAGTCATCGCGACTTTGATTATATTTTTTCTACAAAAAAAATTGCCCTACTGATTGGCAAAGAATTTCGAAGGAAAAGAGAAAACGCAAATAGATTCTGGCGTGAGAATCCATTAGCAAAGCTTGATAGTATAGATCTCAAAGATCATGGAGTCCAAAAACAAATTTTTGAAACAATCAATGCGTGGGAACATCACAAGAACACCATGAAAAAAGATTATGAGATAGATCATGAGCTAGAAGCAACTAAACGCCTATTTCAAGGTGATCGTTTAGATTTGTTACTTAGTGTGGGCCTCTACTCTGGTAATAGGATGCTAGGATATGCGATAGGAGAAAGGCTTATAAATGGTTATGCAATATGTCATTTTTTTCGTGGTATCGTATCTCATGCCGGTGTTACTGAAGCGCTGATGCAAGGTTATTCAAGATATTTAGATTCGTTTCAAATTGAATATATGAATTTTGAATCAGACATGGATCACCCTGATATTAGAAGTTTCAAGGCTTCATGGCGTCCTGTTCAATACCTCAAACGATACAATCTCCATGTACGCAGACTTAGATAAATATTTCTTAAAGGCTGGTCTATGGACATTTTTAGATTAAACATGATATAATGTGAGAGATGAATAATATTTACAAAAAAGTCACTTTTAACAATTGGGCAATTAAAGTGTGTATTGCTTGGTTTGTAATTTTTTCATTATGGTGGATTGTACTGCATCTGCTCAATGCATCGTCTGGGCAAATATTGATTTGGGCCGATTTATATAATTTTATCGCACTCTTTGGAGTAATAGTTGGATTAGTGATAGCAAGAAAGTGGGGTGGGTTCAAAAGTACACTGGGTCGTGCGACCATCATGTTTTCCTTCGGACTATTATGTGAATGGTTTGCCGGGACTGCGGGTGCTTATTTGGTCTGGAAAGTTGGGACGGTGCCCTATCCTTCTTTGTCTGACATTGGGGCGTTTGGGGCGCTTATTTTTTATGCGATTGCAGTCATATTTCTTGCAAAGGCCTCAGGGGCACGCTTATCATTACGTAGTTATAAAGGGAAGCTTATTGCGATAATTGTTCCGGCTATCTTATTAAGTGCTTCGTTTGCAATATTTTTGAGGGCTTACGAATTTGATTTGTCATATCCGCTAATTACATTCCTCGATATTGGCTATCCACTAGGTGAAGCGTTTTATGTTTCAATGGCAATTCTTGCATATATTCTCTCTCGTAGTTATCTAGGTGGAATAATGAAAATACCAATTAGATTTTTTATCGCCGCCCTTATTTCAGAATATGTGGCAGATTTTTTATTCCTCTATGATTCGCATGCAGGTACATATATGGTCGGTGGTTTTAATGATCTGTTATTTATGACAAGTTATATATTAATGGCGATAAGCCTTATTCAGCTTGGTGTCGTATTCAAAACAATCAAAAAGGAATCCTAATTCGATATTAATATGACCATCCTCACCACCATGGCTATCCGCATCATCCAAGAACAAGAGCTCATCATTGGGCCAATTGCTTGGGATGAAGCGAAAAAGGTGCAGGGGATGACGGTGCTCTATGAGAAACGGGAAGTGACTTTGCAGCAAGATGAATCGGGTGTAGTGGATAGATTGGTGGCTCAATACGAACGGTTATTTGGTCGGGCGTCACGCGAAGTGTGTAAGGAAGCGGTGCGCGACATCATTGGTGATGTGCCACAAGATAAGGTACCGGCAGCGTTAAAATAACGGGAAATTTAGAGCCGTCGCTATCTTTGGTTATCCACAAGAAGCCATAGATATTTTGTCCAATAATTGCAGGGGCAATATCGGTGTTTTGATTTGAGCGCCGTCGCGTAAACCCCCTTGTGTAAAAACCCGCTATTCTGCATAGTGGATAGATAGATTTATAACCATATATTAATAGTGAGCTCGTCGAACTATGACCCAATCCAAACCCATCCTCCTCTCCACCCTAGCAGCTAGTTTAGTGCTATTGTCTGGCTGTACGACAGTGCAAACAGCTACAAATACCAACGCGGTAAGTAACGCTAATAGTACGGTTAATACGAATACAGTCACTAATACCAACGAAGGGAACCTAAACACAGATACCGAGATTGTGACTAATACTAACGAAGCTGTCAGTAATACCAATACAAACTCAGACCAGTTGAGTGAAGTCGATACTTCAGATTGGTTGACCTACACCAACGATGAGTATGGGTTTAGTTTTAGGTATCCCGATACTTATATTATAAGTGCTCGCAATGGCTACAAGGGTGACTTTACAGAAAATGATGGTGTAATATTTGTTTTTCAGCAAAAGGATATTACGTCAATAGATTACCCTGTACGCATTGTTTTGTTTGAAGACATTATTGAACATCCTACTGCGAATGATATTAACATTGTACCATTTGCTGAAGGACCTAATAAACTTGGAGGGTCTTTTGACCATGTCATCAGTGAAGCATCATATTCAGTAAACCAGTATTCCGGAAAAATGTTTCGAGTAAAAGACTTGAGTGGTACATATCCAGTTGATGAAGACCATAAACTTAAAGATGTTGGTGAGTTTTATTATCTGGATTCGAACTCACGCACAGTCTTAGTTCACTTGACTGATGGGGCAGCTAAAAACATTGATATTGATGCACTATTAAATTCCTTACAATTTTAATTCACTCCTGATTCATCTCATCAGTACCGTATTGATGAGATGGCTTCAGCGGTGAATCCTCACTCCTGACTTGCTCGCCACGCATGGTTGCAGCAAGATCGTACGTTGACAATCTAGTTTCAAAGGAAACTCCAATGCGCAAGCCTCTGTTCGCTCTGCTTCTCATGATCCTGGGCTTCTTCCTGCCCTCGACCAAGGCTCTGGCCTACGGTCCCTTCGTCCTCCCGATCCACGACAACAGTGTCGAGATCAACGGCGGCGCCTGGAACTACAGTGTGAGTTGTTCTGCCGCGCAGTATGAAGTCGATTATTATCCGTTGCTCGCGAGCCACGGTGGATATGACTTCGACGGTGACGAAGGCGATAATGTCTACGCCGCCGCTTCTGGTGTCGTGGCCGATATCCAGAACAGTGACTGTCCTAATACGTATCCCAATGGAAATCCTACTTGGGGCTGCTTCGTGGACATCAAGCATGATGTGGATGGTGACAGCATCTACGACTACACCACCAAGTACACCCATCTCGTGTCTGGTTCTATCACCGTGGCCGTCGGCAACTCCGTCAGCTCAAACACGCTCATCGGTCATCTGGGTAACTCGGGCTTCTCTGACGGCGCTCATCTCCATTTCGGCGTTCAGAATTATGACTGGGCTCAGTACCTCAATCATGATTACTGGCTCGATCCCTACAACCTCAATGACGACAACGCCACCTGCTGTGACATCCCCAATGGCTGTCCCAACGAAGGTACTGCCAGTCAACACTCGGACTTCGACTGCGACGCCGCAACTGACTCGGACTACCTCTGGGCCAGCTGCCCGCCGACCTACGATGCAGAAGTAAATTCCTGCACCACCTCCGCCTACGACGTCACCCTGGCCTACATCACCGACGCCTTCACCAGCACGGGAACGGATGGCTCGATCGTCACCTACTACCAAGACGGTGACAACGAGCTCAACCTCTACGGAGATGAAGCAGTAGTCACCGACACGGCCAACCCCAACTACACCCTCGCCTGGCTGTCTGGTCGACTGACCAACGACGACGAGACCGATCTCGTCCAAGTGACGGCTACGACCGACCACACCCATGCCTACGTCTACCGCAGTGCGGGCAGTGGTGGTTTCTACGCTCTGGAAGAGTGGAAGTCTACCGGTACGCCGGCCGACTACGCCTTTCTGGATGATGTCGACAATGACAGCAACGACCTCGCTGACCTGATCCTCGGCTACCTCCAGTCAGACAGCACGGTGCAGTGGAAGATCTGTTCCAATCTCGGTACCATTTTCGACAGCTGTGCCATCTGGACGACCACCGACACCACGGATACGAACACCTTCGGGTCTGACGGCGATGTCTTCATCGTCGGAAACTTCGACGGTTCCGGTGGAGCAGACATCCTGCGTGGCCGTACCCAGAGCACGTCATCGTGCAACGGCAAGCTGAAGTGGAAGCTGCTCACCAGCAGTGGAAACGACACCTCCGTCAAGGATTGTTGGGGCTATCCCAGTGACCAGTACCTCAGCGGCAACGCCAACGGTACTGGTGGCGATGATCTCATCCGCATCCACACGGCTACGACCGATCCCGAAGATGTCTTCGCCAGTGTCGGTGTCATGACCTCCGGCGCACTGTCGACCAGCTCATGGTCAGATGATGTCGGTGGAACCACTGCCACCTACTCGCTCGGTGATGTCAATCAAGACGGTTACGACGACATCCTGCGCTGGGGCACGAACAACCTGCAGTGGTTGGAAAACAACCACACCAGCTTCGAACAGCAGGGTGGTGCCGATGACCTGATCACAAACTTCCCGCAGAGCGCTGACGATGCCATTCTGTATGGCACCTTCGGCAGTGTGGACGAGTGCATCACCATCGAGTCGACCACGACCCCAACGACCACCACGACGGTGAATCCCTACACCTCCCAGGTCCTCACCAACCTGGCCTCCGCGGATCTCGCTGACCTGTCATCCTCCGTCACCTGTGCGGTGGACGAAGCTGACAGCCTCTACGTCGTCCTCAACGGCCAAGACGGTCGGATCTACGAGTTCGAGTCCACCGACGACGGAGTCACCTGGACCAGTACCCCGCTCACCAACATTGCGGCAGTACCTCTGTCTGCCCCCGGCACGACCCCGCACCTGTTCATCGACCCGGACACAGGCGACCGCTACGTCACCTTCATGGGCGTCAACGCCCGCGTCAACCTGTTCCACTACGATGGAACCAGTTGGACGGCCGTCGAACTCACCAGTGTGGTGGCCGCACCCCTCGGAGACATCACGTCCTCACCCTACGGCTACATCGCCAACGGAGTGATCTACGTGGTCTTCCAAGGGAACGATCAACGCATCTGGCGGTTCAGCGTGAATGGAGGAAGCTACGGTTCCCTGGACGTCACTGGTCAGGCCGCGGTCGCTCTGGCCATGCCTGGTACCTCACCCTCCGCGGTCTACAACGAGATCACCGGAGAACACCACATCGTGTTCCAAGGAGTCAACCAGCGCATCCAGCGGCTGACCTTCAATGGGAGCACATGGAGTTCAGTGGAGATCACTTCGGTGGTCAACAGTGACCTCCTGGATCAATCCAGCAGTCCAATGACCTACGTCGACCCGTTCACGGGCTACGTCTACACGGTCATCAACGGGGTCAACGAACGGATTGACCTGATCGCGGACTACCACACCAGCTGGGACAGTGACGAACTGACCTCGCTCATCAGCGTCCCTCTGACGGAACCGGGCAGCTCTCCCACGGGCTACATCGATCCCTTCACCGGCAACCACGTCATCACCCTCCAAGGTGACAATGGTCGGATCAACCAGTTCGAAGGGCCAGACATGACGGCACCCACCGACTGGACCTCGATCGACCAGACCAGTCAGGCCGCCGTGGAGTTCGCTGCCTCCGGCACTTCCCCCGCCACCTGTGTCGACCCCTTCACCGGAGTCCGCCACACCGTGTTCGTGGGGGAGAATGGTCGGGTGCAGTATTTGCGGTACGGACCTTAGTTGGTCCACCAGTACCAGTAGTGATCTGCCGCTGGACAGCGATGTCTAGTGGCAGTCGACTGTGTACCGGAATGAAGCCCGACGCTGACTGGACTACACATCCGGTTGGCGAAGGGCTTCTTTCATTTGCGGCTAAGGTAAAATGCGCTAAACTGTACCAATGAGCGCACCA
>CAYZUI010000051.1:0-1948 GCA_964481945.1 uncultured Gammaproteobacteria bacterium | reverse complement strand
TTAATGGGAAGTGTAAAGCGTGTAGTTGTTGAATATACGGTTCGATATCTTCTGGCCTGCCCCACCGCTCTGGACAGACTAAGCAGGTCTTGAACCCTTGCAATTGTTGCATCACGGTGGCATCGAGTGGCAAACGTGTGTTCGTATCAATCCACACCCAATCGGCTAAACCACGATACTTGACCACCGTTTCAATAGCTTCGTCTTCAGAATAGCGTAGCGCGATCTGCCGCACACCAGCGCGCGTAGCCCGATAAATGTAAGGGAACTCAACATCTAATAAGAAATAGTTAATGACACTATAGTGCTGACACAGCTCTAACACCCGTTGCTCAATACCGGCTTCTTTAATATTCAAAATAATTCCAGCGTGATGATATTGCTTTAAGTAGTCTGCAAAATCTTCGCCACCAGCAAAGGGTTCGTGATTCAAAATAATCCGATCACCATCGGCGCGTAAATCGATCTCGACACCGTAACGCGGATCGATCTGACTTAACCGACTAGCTTGATTGACTCGATGGATGAAAATTTGCATAGCGTCTGCGTAAGGCGA
This sequence comes from uncultured Gammaproteobacteria bacterium, assembly GCA_964481945.1. Classification (GTDB taxonomy): domain Bacteria; phylum Patescibacteriota; class Patescibacteriia; order UBA9570; family UBA9570; genus UBA9570. The sequence goes on along the minus strand of CAYZUI010000051.1, from coordinate 1,392 downwards.
AAATATATTTAATCGTCCGTAAGACTGTTTTATAACGTGACTTAAAACTGAACGCCCACTTCGATTCTCCATGCTGCCGCTTGGCAAAATGCACCGGAATCGTTTGGATACTGTACCCTAACCGCTTGGCCAGATAAAGCAAGTACAGATCCAGTGAAAAATCGTCAGGCGGATTTGGTAGTTGCGCTAGTAACGAACGATGAAACAGTTTTGGTTGCGCATTGATATCATACAACACTTTACCTAATGCCACACTAGCAATCACCGACATCCCAAATGTAAAACCCCACTGGCCGAATGATCGATTCAAACGCTTACCTTTGATAATCACATTCGTTCGGTTTAGGGCAACAAACTGATGATAGGCTGTGATGACATCTGCTGGATCGGTCTGTAAATCGGCATGAGTCCAGGCTAACACTTCGCCTTGGGCTGCTCGCAATCCAGCCATAATACCATGACCATAACCAATATTGGTGGGCACGGTAACACTACGCGCAAACTGATACTGCGGTTGTTGCAACTGTTGAGCCAACACCGTGGCAGTGTCATCCGTAGAACCGTTGTTCACGAAAATTAATTCAATATCCGGTTCAGTAATGACCGCAGCAAACCGTTGCAACACAATCGGAATGTTTTTAGCTTCGTTGTAGCACGGCACGATAATCGATAACTTCATAACTTTTGATAGACAAAAAAATCTTCAGTTTCTAACACTAAGCTGAATTGGTACTGCAGACCATCCTCACCGAGTACCCCACTGGTGGTGAGTTGGGTAAAGAAAGCGCGTTCAGTCACGAGGTCAGGATAACTGGTCCATCCCTGCACATCGGCATCCGGTTTCATAAAACCAAAGTTCTTTTGGATCAAGAGCAGGTTTGGTTGATAGGAAATAAGATCAGATACGTCTAAATTTCCATAAAGGCCGCGCACCAAGCTAGTGGGGTACGGAGTCTGATCAAAATAGATGTATGGAGATTTTAAAATACTGATTGGCTCAAGGGTCTGTTGACTCAACCAACCATCGAATTGCTCAGCCGAACGCACTTGCACTTGAAAACTTTCGCTGAATTCGCGCGTTTTCAAGGATTGATAATTTTTGTTGATCGTTTGCACGTTCATAGCAAAAAGAGCAATCACCAGAAACCCTAGTACCGGCAGTTCATATTTGGCCCAGCGCCCAAACCGCACAGTAAAGACAGTAATGGGCAGTAGTAGAAATGCTGGAAACAAATACCAGAACCACAACTTATTCACGGTCAGCATAATGTAACCCATAAACAAGATCATGGCTGACACCGCCAACCACACCGTATACTGACGTTGCCACGCCGACTGCCACAGGTTATAGAGCACAACACCGGTACAAATGATCACTAGCCCCAGCGGTAA
>CAYZUI010000050.1:0-9798 GCA_964481945.1 uncultured Gammaproteobacteria bacterium | reverse complement strand
GAGGGCATGATAATCGACTATACAAAAATAACACCCAAACTTATTTTGTAGATTTAACCATTGTTTTATTGCCCCAATGTAGTTACCTAAATGCAGGGCACCAGATGGCTGGATGCCGGATAAAATACGATCCATAATCCCCGCTATTATAGCACAGGATGGTATTTGCTGTTATAGCCAAGCTGTAAGGTAATGGCGGAAAGCAAGGCTACAATCGTGAGTAAACTGGTACCTAAAAATACCCAAGTCTGCCAAGATAATGATTGATCATCCAGCACGGTAAAATAGGCCGCTGGTATAGAGTTACTGAATGTCACTCCCTCGGCAATAGCCACATAGGCATAATAATTCCCCGCTGGCAAAGCGACTGTCGGTACAGCAGTTGTCCAAGAACCACTGTCCGCTACCACTGTAGTTTGGGAAATTTTAGCATCTGGGATGGTCACCAACACCATAGCCGCTGGTGTCGCCGACTCACCAGAAAAACGAATTTCGGTGGCCACCGGTTTATCCCATGCATCGATACCGATATATTGCACCTGTCTAATGACCGTAGCACCATCATCCGTTAAGGTATTGATTGGCTGACCATCTTGTTCGGCAGTGACGCGAATTGTACCGGCCGTACTGGCGAACATGAATAGAGGCCACACCAACCCGCTGATCGCTAAGATGAGCAGCTTAGGCATACGTCTGATCAGCTCGTTTCCTGCGTAAGTGCACCATGATGGCAGCGAGCAGGGCGAGGACGGCCACCAACACATTGACGATGATGAGCCAGGAGGTATTCGACAGAGCGCGCTTGTGATTAATGACAAACTTGGCCACTTCAACTTGTTCAGATCGTGTACCGTTGACTTCCAAGGCAGCTAAGGCCGTGTGTTCGCCGGTGGTGAGCAGTTCAGCTGGAACGGTCATGGTCCATTGGCCATTACTGTCTACTTGGGCAATTTTGACGATGGGGGCGGAAAAGAGGGTAACCAATACGTAAGTTGGTTGACCTGCCACGCTGTCTGGTAGGGTAACTTGACCTTGGATGACAATGGCAGTGTTGTCGGTGGCGGTGGGAGTGTTGCCGGTTAACCAATCGGTTAAGGATAGTTCAGTGGTTTGGGTAATGACTCGCACTGTTCCAGCGCTGACTATGGTTTTGGCACCGGGAATAATATCCAAGGTAGTTGCCGTGGTGATCTGATTGGTCAGGGTTTGATCAAGATCAGCTTCTGCCTCAACGATTTTATGTGTGAGCAGTGGATAATCTGTACTGGCTGTACCGGTTTGTTCATAGATCGCGCGAGCTTGCTCTTGAAGGTAGGTTTCAATACCGGTGAGATTTGACCAGAGATTATCTGTGGAACTGCAATCGGTGCCGGCCAGCGCTTCCACCAGATCGTCGATATCGTCTTGATCGCTATCCGTTAATAACGGATCACAAGTGCGATCGATCTCTTCCCCATCCAATAAACCATCATTGTCGGTATCGGCGTCAGTCGGATCGGTGCCGTAGTCACGTTGTTCGTCGTCAGATAAAGCATCATCGTCGGAATCGAAATCCACTGGACTGGTGCGGAGGGTGGTGACTTCCGTGCCATCGGCTACCCCATCACTGTCGCTGTCAAATTGCAGCGGGTCACTTTGCAGGGTGAGTTCTTGTGAATCGGTTAAACCGTCGCCGTCGGTATCGGAGTTCGTAGGATCGGTACCGATGATGACTTCATCACCATCGCCCAGGCTATCTCCGTCGGTATCGGGGTTAGTAGGATCGGTACCGTAGTCTGGTTCTTCAATGTCGGCTAAACCATCTTTATCTGTATCGAGTAGTTTTTTACTTTTTGGATCGGTGGGATCAGTCCGATCTTCAATTTCTTGCGCATCACTGACACCGTCACCATCGGTATCTGGCTTCGTTGGGTCAGTACCTAGATCAGCTTCTGTGGTATCACTGAAGCTATCCTGGTCGCTGTCTGTTCCCTGATCTTGGGTTAACTCATCAAGGTCATTGACGTTGTCTCCATCCGTATCAGGTTGAGCGGGATCAGTGTCTAGTTGATCCTCGACGATGTCGCTTAAACCATCACCATCGGTATCGGGTTGCTGGGTACTAGGTTGAGTAGGACTGGTGTTGGTGTTAGAATTTGTGTCGGTAGTATTGGTATTTGTTTGGTTGCTATTTGTAGAATTCGTGGTTTCTTCCTCAAGCTCTGGTTCTGGTTCAACCACTTCGATGATGTTTGTAGCCGGTTGGGTAATGGTGAACGTGAACGTGGTTGAAGCTGAAGGAATATTCAGACTGTTGCGGTTTTGCAGGGTCACGGTATAGGTTCCGGGATCAGTGTACCACTCCGCTAAGTTGACCACTTGTCCACCAGCGGTATATCCACCAAAGAAAATCCGATTACCAGCACTGTTTCGTATATCCATGATCTGATCATTTGGACTAATCACTTGAATGGTGGGAGCAACGGTATCAGATGAATTATTGTCTGGTGCGATGACGGCTGGCACTACTGGGCGGTAACTACGGTACACTAAGTAATCGTTTTGATTCACAATATCACCAGTTGAATTTCGTTCAATCACTGTCACTGTTGTGCTACCAAATGGCAGGGTGGTTAATGTGAGTTGAAAGACCCAACTATTACCAGTGACTGCGGCATACATTGGTCCATTAATCTGCGGAATATGTAGTTCAATGGTATTGCCGGTACCAACCAGTCCAGTCCAGGTTGGTTGACCAGTAAAGATCAGGCGTTTATAGAAATGGCCTGAACGTGTGTCGGTGGTAATAGTATTGTTCGGTGCTAAATCACTGATGAGGACTGGCTTAGAAATGCTGCCGCCTCGGGCATCGACTAAACGAATGGTATATTCCCCTAGTCCCGGAACATGGTACGGTGGTTGACAAGAACCGATGCCATCGATCATCACTGCCATGCAATGAAACATTTCATTTCCTGAAGAATTATCCACATACACCGTTACGCTAGGTGCTTTGGAAGAGACGATAAACTCTTCCGGCATGCGGTAAAAGACGTCTGTGCTGGGATAGATTAATTGCGGAACATCCAGCAACGTAAAGGTGAAACGTTTAGCCAGGCCATCGTTATTGACATAGTTACCATCATCTTTGATGACACCGGTCAGGACGGCATAGGTTTTCTTCAAGGATAGTTGTTGTTGTTTAACTTTGAATTTGGCATAGCCAGCGGCATCAAAGGCTTTTTTCTTATTAATGATGACTGCGGCATTTTTCTTGGCTTCACGTAGGACAAAGTGGAGACGAAAGTTATTGAGTCCACCATCAATATCCGAGTGATAAACAAAGGTCAGATCAGCCAAGGGTAAGATGGCAGTGGTGGTACCGTCTCCGACGATGTTGGTTGTTCCACCAGCAGTGGTAACGGTTGTGGTGCGAGACACGGTTTTGGCATATTCCGCTAACGTCGTATCCGCTTTACTGGCTTCGGTGGTGAATGATTTCACCGTGGACATACTGTAATTGGCAGTGTAATCCGTATCAGCGGAAACTGCTTGATAATAATAGGTGGTATTAGACTGTAAACCAGTGAGTGTAATTTCATGATTGATCACCTCTGTATCATCCTTTTTCGCACTGGTTAAACTGTTTGCAGCGGTACCATAATCTATTTTGCTATGGCTGGCGATATTCGTCGTCCAACTAATGGTAGCGGATGATGTATTCAATACTGTTGCTGTCACATCACTAATTTCAACGGCGGCTTGAGGTTGTACGGCCGTGATAAATGACGATGTCCCATTAGCTGCCGTACTGACCGTCAAATAGATATCGGAATTATTGGCCAACGTACTGATGTTAGTGCTCCAATTGCCATCCGCATCTACCGACACACTATCAATAAAGCTGACATTGGACGTATCATTTTCTCGACCATACACATCCACCACTCCACTGGGAGAAGCGGTGCCCTCGAGTTTGGTATCTGTGTGCCGGGTGATGGTTGGTGAATCAATTGGCTCCGTACCATTATATTGCAGCATGTCTGCGGTATCTCCATGATCTGTGGTATTGCCACGCACCAAGGTTTGTGTCACGTTGCTACCGATTGATACATCGGTTGTATTATTTAAAAAAGTGTTCTCGGAATCTTCGGTCAATAAGCTATTCCCAATGACGGTACCGGAGGTTGAACCAGTTAATGCGAAGGCATTGCCGGGAATATTTGAAACAGTATTGCCAGAAAACGTGTTATCATCGGAGTCGTTCAGTTCAAACCCACCAACAGCCAGATTTTGCCCGTTAACTGTATTATCCGTGACGCTGTTACCATTACTAGCTTCGTCCATGATCATGATAGTGGCATCACTGACCGTAATAGTATTACCGTCAAAGATGTTATTACTGGATGATTGGAGATGCAGATTAGTGCCATTGGTAGCAGCATCGTCGTCAGTCATGGTATTGTCTGACATACTTGAGCTATTGGCACTAACCAGTTCAACAAAGGCATCAGCGTCTATGATGTTATCAGTGACAACGGTTTCGTCAGAATTCTCCAGGCTGATGGCAGCATTGTTACCTGATAAACTAATAGTGTTGCCGTCCACAGTCACTCCATCGGTATCTTCAATCCGAATACCGCCAACGGCATCAGTAATCGTGTTACCCGAATTAAACGTTAAATCGGTGCCACCTTCTACTCGAACAGCGTAATCGTTGGTCCCACTGATCGTGTTTCCGGAAATGGTATGCAGTGATCCGCCGCGTACATAAATAGATGCATCCGCATCGTCCGCCATGGTATTATCGCTGATAATATGGCTTGTCCCGTTGACCTGCACACTACTATCTGTCAAACCGGCAAAGCGATTATCATCGATGGTTATACCGGTGGCAGCGTCATCTAAATATATCCCGCCCGCCGTCGTGAGACCAAGGGGAATACCGTCTACTCCCAGTTTATTGCCAGTGATGGAGTAGTCACTGACGGCTCCATCTGTGATGATGGCGAACTCTCCAATATCATACAGTGAGTTATCCTGGATAGTGCCACCGCTTCCACCATTAATATTGATACCACGATTCACATTGGAAATCGTGGCATTCGTCACAGTGGCAGTAACGGCCGAAACTAGGGAAATTCCGGAAGTGGCGCCATCGATTCCAGCCACAATCACACCATCCACGCTGGATCCAGTGCTACTGTTAAAGGTGATACCATCTGTATTGTTCTGCAAACCGACATCCGTGATGGCTACATTATCTCCGGCAATATTAATACCGGTATTACAATTTTTTATGATCAAACCGGTGGTGGGATCTCCGCCGGAAATGGTATTGCCATCAGATTGAATTTGTAAACCAAATTGGAAACTGGGGTCACTGTTACAATCAAGGGTAACTGTTGAGCTGCCCACTTGAATATCCACATTATCAGTCTGCAGTGTCACAGCAGATTGCAGGGTAATGGCCATCGAGCCACTGAAGGTAATGACGTCATTCGCCACGGCCGCATCGATGGCTTCCCGTAACGTACAATCTCCCACACCACCACCACCGCCATCACACGTACCGTCGTTATCATCACCATTGTTGTTCACCGTCAGGGTAGCGGCATAAACTGGCTCACTAAATCGTTCCGGATAGATAATCTGTACAGTGGTCACAACCAAGGCAATACTGCACGCTAATACGAGCGAGTACGCCAACGTTCCGAACCGAACATTATGCTGTGTGCGACAGTGATCAAGATAAGACACTTGATAGCCAGATTCAGTTAACTCATGAATAGTTTGAAAGCTTTTATGAGTAGGTAAAAACAAAAAAGCCATCACGTGGGCGAAACCAAGCCAAATGTGCTGTAGCAACTTAATAACTGATGTCATCACACGTCATCATAACAAAAAAATGACTGTTCGTCAACACCGCTACACCTCAATAACTACTGGCAAAATCATTGGACGACGTTGTGTTTTTTGGAACAAGAATTGTCCAATCTCATCACGCAGTTTATTCTTCACTAATTGAGGATTGACGGCTCCGATATCACCGTGTTTGTGTTCACAAATACGTTTCACCCGTTCTCGCGCTTCATCAATTAAATGTTTAGCATCTTTCATATAGACAAAGCCGCGAGAAATAATATCCGGTGCTCCTATCAATTCACCTGTTTGAGTTTTGATCGTCACGATAATGACGAACATACCGTCCTCGCTCATCAACTGACGGTCACGCAGAACTACTTCTTGAACATCACCCACGCCTAACCCATCCACCATCACATAATCCGATGGGATTTTTTCTTTGGTCAAACGCCCTTCGCCACCGGTAAATTCCATAATTTGACCATTGGTTGTGACAAACACATTCTCGTCTGGCCATTTCAAAGACATGGCTACTTCTTTCGATGCCTCTAACAAGAAGCGATTGCCTTCAACTGGTACGATGTATTTGGGATTCAGTAACCGGAACAACAATTTCAAATCTTCAGCCTTGGCATGACCACCAGCATGCACGTCCATCATTTCGTAGTGAATCACTTTAGCGCCTTCTTTTAAGAGCGTGTCTTTCAAACGTTGCACGGTGCGTTCGTTACCAGGAATGACGGAAGACGAGAAAATCACTGTGTCCCCTTTTTGAATCCGGAAGAAGCGGTGTTCTCGGGTAGCAATACGCATGAGGGCGGCATTACTCTCGCCTTGCGCACCCGTGCACATAACCGTAACTTTTTCATCGGGCAAACGAACCGCCTCTTGCGGGGTAATGAATGTCTTGGCCTGCACTTGTAAGTAACCCAACTGTTTTGCGATCTCGATATTACTCTTCATGCTGAAACCTTCCACCACCACTTTTCGACCATACTTTTCCGATGTCCAAATGACTTGTTGGAGCCGATTCAATAGTGAAGCAAAAGTACCAACGATCATGCGACCAGTGGCTTTGCGGAAAATATCATCCAACGTTCCACCAATGACGCTTTCAGAAATCTGATGGCCCGGGGCTGGAGCGTTGGTTGAATCCGATAACAAGGCGAGTACGCCTTGCTTACCCAGATTGGCAATTTTCGCAAAATCGGTGACTTCATCCATGATCGGCATGAGGTCAAATTTAAAATCACCGGTATGGACGATGGTACCTTCCGGAGTATGCACAATAATCCCAACGCAATCCGGAATATTATGATTGACTCGGAAAAATTCAACCACAAAAGATCCTAGGTGCAGTGGCTGTTCCACATTAATTTCTCGTAAATCAATCCGACCTTTATCCGGAAAATCTTCCTGCCGTTTCATGATAATGCCGTTGGTCAGCTTGGTACCGTAGATGGGGGGATGATGCAAAATCGGTGACAAGTGTGGAATACCACCAATGTGATCATAGTGACCATGGGTGATAATGATGGCTTTGAGATCTTTTTCACGCCCTTTCAAATAGGAGACATTCGGAATGATGTAATCAATGCCCGGCATGTCTTCTTCAGGAAATTGTAAACCACAATCAATCAACAACACGTCTTTGCCATACTCAATCATCGTCATGTTTCGACCGACCTCTTCAGCGCCACCCACAATGGCGATGCGTAATTTATGTTTACCCACCCCCATCGGAGTTTGGACAAACTGTGGTTTAGGAATAATGCGTTTCGCTCCATTAGCCCGATTGACGGTGCGTTGAATCGTACGAAACTTGCGCTGCGGTTGCATCATAAATATTATTTTTTAGTCCGGTCTGTTTTGATATGCCAATTCAGGATGTCGGCAAACCGATCAGACGGTAATGAGATATATTGATTAGCGACGCCTTTGATATTTTTATTCATGGCGTACGTATAATAAGGGTTATAGAGGAAAATTGCGGGAATTTCTTCCGCTAAAATGTTTTGAAAGTGAAAATATTTTAAACGGCGCTGTTCTTCGTCGCTGGTTTTACGAGCCGTTTCCAACAGATCATCGATATTCTTTTGATAAAACACAGCCAACGCTAAACCGGGGTGCTCCATTTGCGTGGAATGCCAGAACGCATACGGATCAGGATCACTGCCAATGATCGCCCCAAATAACAAGGCTTCGTAATCGCGCGGTTTCACAATCTGCTCTTGGATATCGGCCGGTTCATAGACATTCACATTCGTTTTGATACCCATCGCCGTCCAGTTATCTTGCAAGACTTTGAGGGTGGCCAAAAATTCTGGTAAGTTGACAGTCGCGATACCAAATTCCAATACCTGGTCATCTTTTTTACGATAGAGTTCCCCTGCTGGCATAACCCAGCCCGCTTCTTCTAATATCTGTTTGCCCTTCTCCAGATCAAAGCCATACTTTTCAACGGCTGTGTTGTATCCTAAGTAACCGGGTAGGATTGGAGTGTATAACGGCTCACCCTCACCATCCAGAGCATCGTTGATGATGCTGGTGCGATCCACTCCCCACACCAAGGCCTGGCGCACGGCATCTTCAGCCAACACATCGGAATGTTCTTGGTTAAAAAAGATGGCCGTATATTGCGGTAATTGCAGACGATGGTAATTCAATGTCCGAGTTTTTTTCTGCAAAGCAGTTTTTTGTTCCGGTGCCACGAAGGCTAAGCCATCAACTTGCTTTTGTTGTAAACTGCTTAAGGCAGAAGTTTGATCGGAATGAAAGTAAAAAGTCAGCTTTTCTAAATATGGTCTCGCCCCATAATAATTTTCGTACGGCTTGAGCTGGTAGGATTTTAGTATGCCAGAAGCGTCTTTTTTTAAAGTATCAAACATGAATGGGCCAGATCCAACGGGACGAGTATTATATTCCGATAAGGTAATATTTTGTGGAGAAATTTTATAGGCATCGTACCAAATATGTTCCGGTAAAATACCAAAGGTTAAACTGGATAGAAAAGGTGCAAATGGCTCCTCCAGTGTGAGGGTGATGGTGTATTCATCTATTTTCTCGACGGTCACACCGCGCAAACTTGTTTCCAATGGACTTTGATAATTAGGGTCTTGAATGGCTTGAATAGTAAATAAGACATCACTGGCGGTCAGCGGTTGACCATCATGCCAGATGGCATCACGCCGAATGTAAAAAGTGTACGTCAGTTGATCATCGGAAATGGAATAATCCGTCACCAGATCGGGTAAGAGCGATTGATCTTTGGAGCGACGAAATAAACTGGAAAACAGTAAACGGGTTAGATCCAGATCAACGTCATTGGTTTGTGCCAAAATGGGGTTAATATATTGCGGATGGCCAACTAAGGCTTCGCTATATTGACCACCCACCGCTGGCACAGCTTGGGTGTTGGAGAGATACCCATAGATACCCATAAAACCAACTGCCGCAATAAATACCAACGAACTCACCAGCACCGTCATGCGCTGTTTAAGGGTAAGTAAATCGTTGATATAACGGAGTTGAGCGCGCGTGGGCAATTTGCGTTTCGCCACACCAAGCACCAACTGTGACTGGCGGTCTTCGGCCATTGAAAAAAAAATTATTAGAAAACGACTAAACGAATGATGAACTAAACAAGGATCGCTGCGATACCTAAGCCAAGGAACAATGTAGACAAAACGATAGTAGCGTTAAAGATGATTTTTTCTGGACCACGTCGGGTAGTGAACACGCTATCTCCGCCACCAAAACTGGAACCAAGGCCCACCCCTTTTTGCTGTAATAGAACGGCGCCGATCAGCAGGACAACGACGGTTAATTGAGCAATCGAGATAATCAGAGGCAGATTCATACGCAGGCGATGGTTATAGTAATCCCTGGTTCCTATTATGTCAAACCTCCCCCGGCCCGCCTCACGGCGGTCCACCTCCTCCTTTCAGGAGTGAG
>CAYZUI010000049.1:0-19328 GCA_964481945.1 uncultured Gammaproteobacteria bacterium | reverse complement strand
CCGACGCTGACTGGACTACACATCCGGTTGGCGAAGGGCTTCTTTCATTTGCGGCTAAGGTAAAATGCGCTAAACTGTACCAATGAGCGCACCAGACTCATCACAACCCCACACGAGCAGCACTACTAGCAACACTGATCCGCTCGCCTCGCAGATTAACCAAGAGCTGTACAAGCGGAATTTTGAATTGGCCGTCCGCAACAAAACCTTATCCCTATTGCGGGATTTGTACACCATCACTATAGAAACCCTGGCTAGCGATGAGCTGGGTAAACAAGTGGTACGCTCCATTCGTAAAGGGCTCAATTTTGAATTGACTGGTCTGTTTGTTTTAAATAAGGAAGGTAAGTTTCTTAGCCCAATCGCTATTTCTAGTAGCCCCCGCGCCAAAGAAGCGGTGGATGGTTTAGAGGATACGTTAATGTCTGTACAAATTCCTTTAACAGATCAAACCAACATCGCGTTTCAAGCTATTGCCACCACCCAACATTTTTCATCGACCATCCTGAACGATGTCTGGAAGCCTGGAGCTGACCCTGACTACTTAAAAAGAATTAGAGAGGCCTGCAATATCCATTCCGCCATGGTTTACCCGTTGGTGAATGATACCGGTGTCATGGGTGTGTTGGTGTTTGCCTTGAACCGCACCTACGATGATCTATCCGAATTTGAACACGAATCGATCCAAAGTATCGTCGATGTTATTACCATCGCGTTGGATAAATCCTTATTGTACGATCAGTTACGGATTGCCAACCAAAAACTGCGCGAACTTGACCAAGCCAAATCGGAATTCATGTCGATCGCCTCACACCAACTACGCACGCCACTCTCCGGAATTGTCGGTTACTTATCGATGTTGGACGATGGAGATTATGGCACCATGCCAGCTGACCAAAAAGGTGTGATCACTGAACTGTATCATGCTAGCCAGCGTTTAGTGCGATTGGTCAATACCTTCTTGAACGTTACCCGCATTGAAGCTGGCCAGTTTACCATGAACTTTACCGAAGTGAATTTGGTGGATTTGGTATTGGGTGAAGTGCATGAGTTGAAACCTACCGCCGATAAGAAAAAGGTGAAGCTGCTGTTTGATCCACCCAAGCAACCGATTATGGTCACCGTCGATGCCGATAAGATTCGTGATGTGTTTTTGAACCTGATTGATAACGCCATTAAATATACGCCGGAAGGCAGTGTAGCGGTGTTTGTTGAGCAACAGGGTGATCAAGTGCATTTTTACACCAAAGATACCGGTGTAGGAATTGAACCAGGTGAATCGGACCATCTGTTTGAAAAGTTTGTCCGCGGTACGGGGATTGCGCGCGTGCAACCGAATGGGTCTGGGTTAGGATTATATATCGTGAAGAAGATCACCGAAGCGCATAACGGGAAAGCGTGGGTGGAAAGCGCCGGGCCGAATAAAGGCTCGAGTTTTCATGTGTTGCTGCCGGTGAAGCAGGCGGTGACCGTTGAAAAAAAGTGAAAAAATAGCAGCTACACGAGGTTGTTTTTTTTGTAAAACTATGCTAAAATGGCGATATGCAACGATCAAAGCGGACCAGTCTAAAGTTCAAACCCCGCCAAACCTTGTTTTGGGATGTGAATCCGAAAACGATCGATCCACACAAGCACGCTAAATATGTGATTGAACGCATTTTAGAATTTGGTAAAGATGATGAGGTGCGGTGGATGGTGCATTATTATTCACCACGCCAAATTAAAAAGGTGGTTCAGACATCCCGCGGAGTCTTACATGATAAAACGAAAGCGTTATGGCAGCTCATTTATCCATGAAGCGGGTCGCACTATCTGAGCTTCACCTCACGGCTTTACCTCGATCAACTCAACAAGCGTTTTTGCAAGCCAGTACCTGGCGTTTTTTGTTACGTACAGACTGGTACCTGGCTGGTGGCACAGCTCTCGCCCTGCAAGTTGGTCATCGTAAGTCTGTCGATTTAGATTTCTTTTTACCGAAAAAGAATTTTCAAATCGATACACTGGAGCGTAACTTGTTTGTCACGAAACGTTGGACAACATCATTTCGTGAAGCCGGTACACTGTATGGCGAATTCATGAACGCCAAGATGAGTTTTATTGCCTATCCGTTTTTCCAACCGTCACCTCAACGTTTAAGCTACGGCTCAATTCGTTTGTTGTTACCTAACGATATTGCGGCCATGAAAATCATCGCCATCAGTCAGCGCGGCCGGAAACGTGATTTTATTGATTTGTACTGGTATTGTCAGCATAGTGAAAAGCTTTCCGACGTCATTGATCGTTCTTTGCGACAGTATCCTGGTCAGGAAGATAATCTTAATCATATCTTACGCAGCTTAGTCTATTTTCATGATGCCGAAGAGGATCCGATGCCAGATATGTACTTCACCGCCAGTTGGCAAACCGTTAAGTCATTTTTTAAGCGCGAAGTGCCAACGGTGACAAGAAAGGTCTATAACATATAAAAATAGCGCCGTCTCCACAAAGTTATGCACAATTGAGTTGAAGTAATGACGACAGGATGAAACTGTCGTTTTTTAGCTGGCGACGGCGCTAAAAGACCCTGTACGAAACTTGGTCTTCTTCTTATGCTGGAAACAGTTACAGCAGAGGCAAGGGTGGATGTAACATTTCTTTTCCTCATCATACATTTTATGGAAAAAATCATTGATACCATAGGTATCATCGGTGCAGTTATCTTGCTGCTATTCCTCGGTCTGATCGCCTGGTATGTTTGGTTTGGACCAGGGATTGAAGTAGGCCCAACCTTTCCCAGAGACCCACAAGGTGTATTTACTCAACCTCCAATAATATCCACTAAACGGAACGAAACTAACGTCCAATGGGCTATTTCAGTTTCGTGTAGCATTAATGAAATTGAATTTCAGCAAGAAGGTAAAGCTATAGAGGATAGCAATAGTTGGGGAGGAGGAACTGCCGATTGTGTAGAAGAAAAAGATGAATTTACCTGCCAAGCGGATTTGACAGATCGCGGATTATTAAGAGGCGTAACGTACCATTTACAAGCTCATCATTATCAATGTACCAATGGTGCACAATATGTCAGTGAGGTAGTGAAATTTGTTTTCTAGTAGCTAATGTTCAGAATGTATCGATGAACAAAACTATGTCAGTACCGTTACAACTTTGCTAGTAGAATGATAAGTAGAAAAGTGCTATAATCCCGCCATGCCACACGCCCTGGTGATCATGGATGGTTGGGGAATCGCGCCAAAACAAAAAGGCAACGCCATTACCGCCGCCCGCACACCCCACTTGGATAAATTACGCCAAGAGTTTTCCTATACCGAACTGGCTGCCTCCGGGAAAGCCGTCGGTTTGCCGGAGGGCCAAGACGGTAATTCCGAAGCCGGCCACATGAACATTGGCGCCGGCCGGATTGTGCCGCAAGAAGCCTTGTTGATTAACCATCAGATTAGTACCGGTACGTTCTTCAAAAACCCAGCTTTCTTAAAATGTGTGCAACATGCTAAGAAGCATAAATCTAAACTGCACCTCATGGGGATGTTGGCTAATCACATGAGTGCGCATGCCTATCCCGATCATCTCGAAGCACTCTTGATATTTTGTCAGAAGAAGGGGATCAAGCCGTATCTGCATTTATTCACCGATGGCCGGGATGCGCCGCCGCATGAAGCCGTGAACTTACTGAAACATCTGCAGGATCATTTTCTCGATGGTGAAGTCATTGCCACCATCATGGGGCGATCCTTCGCCATGGAGCGCAACAAACGGTGGGAGATCACCGAGCAAGCCTACGATTGTTTAGTGTTGGGCCGGGGAGAGCGGGCCGACACTGCCGAGGCCGCTATTACTCGTTCCTATAATCGTAACGAGACAGATGAATTTATTAGACCACACGTGCTTGATGAGCAGGGGTTAATTGGTGATAACGACGCCGTGATCTTTTTCAATTTACGATCCGATCGGGCCCGGCAAATTACCAAATGCTTTGTGCAAACGGATGATTTTAACCAGCACAACCCGGGCGCCTTTCAACGCAAAAAAATATTACACAACTTGGAATTTATCTCGATGACGGATTTCGGGCCAGATCTTGATAGTATTGTGTCAGCATTTCCATCACCGGATTTACTTGGTACCTTACCGATCGCTTTAGATCCGCTACGGCAACTGTATATTGCCGAAAGCGAAAAATATGCCCACGTCACATATTTTTTGAATGGAGGAAACGATCATCCAGTGAACCATGAAGTCTGGCAGAAAATTCCCTCACCAGCTGATCCTGATTATTCCCAAGCGCCAGACATGAGTGCGACCGCGATCGTCGATTATGTGATCAAACAAATTGAACAGAAAACTTTTGATATCTATATTCTCAACTTCGCCAATGCCGATATGCTGGGTCATACCGGTAAATTTGAAGTGACGGTGGAAGCCATTGAAGCGATTGATGAGCAAATTGGCCGGCTGTGGCAAGCTCTGCATACGGCTGATCCAAATTCCGTGCTGTGTATCACGGCGGATCATGGTAATGCTGAAGAGATGATTAACACTCAAACCAAAGAACTCGATACCGAACACTCGACCAACCCAGTGCCGTTGATTATTACTCGACCAAATCTAAAATTACGTAACGATGGGGGCTTAGCCAACGTGGCACCGACGCTGCTGAAGGTACTAGGTCTGCCACAACCTAAAGAAATGACTGCAACACCATTATGGTAGGGCAAGGCTGGCCAGTGGTGTTACTCGTTTTTGACGGCTTTGGCATTTCTGCCCCATCGCGCGGCAATGCCGTGACCTTATCCTACATGCCGAACTTTAATCAGTTCCTCCGGCAGTATCCGGCGTTAACCTTACAAGCTTCCGGTGAAGTGGTGGGGTTACCCTGGGGTGAAATGGGTAATTCGGAAGTGGGCCACATGAACATTGGTGGCGGGAAAGTAGTGTATCAAAGTTTACCGTTTATCAATAAAACCATTTCTGATGGTTCATTCTACGCCAACGCCGCCTTCTTGGAAGCGTTGAACCATGTGAAACAAAATAATTCCACCTTACATTTGCTGGGCTTAGTCAGTGACGGCGGCATTCATAGTTCCCAGAATCATCTCTACGCTTTACTGGAGTTGTGTCAAAAACAACAAATCCAGCGCGTCGCCATTCATGCGTTTCTGGACGGTCGTGATACGCCACATAATGCCGCCTTGCATTATATTCAACAATTGCAGCAACGCTTGCAAGGTTTAAGCTTCGCCAAAATCGCCAGTTTAGCCGGACGGTTCTGGGGAATGGATCGCGATAATCACTGGGAGCGGATCGAAGCATCTTACAACGCCATTACCCAAGGTGTAGCCAAGTTTACTGCCAGCGCTGCAGTGCAGGCCATCGAGACATCCTATCAACGCAGTGTGTTTGATGAAGAGCTGGAACCTACTGTCATTGTGGGAGCAGATGGCAAACCGGTGGCGACGGTACAGGATAACGATGCTGTGATCTTTTTTAACTTTCGGTCCGATCGGGCTCGGCAAATGACCAAAGCGTTTGTCTTGCCCACCTTTACCAAATTTAATCGAGCGCACTACTTTCACAATCTACCGTTTGTGACGATGATGGAATACGAACGCAACTTGCCGGTGAAAATTGCTTTTGTGCCGGATCACATCGCCAACCCTATTTCCAAAGTGATCTCGGCTGCTGGTATGTTGCAATTACATATCGCGGAAACGGAAAAGTATGCTCATGTGACGTTTTTTTTGAATGGCGGGTTAGAAGAACCTTTTCCCGGTGAAGAACGAGTGATGATTCCATCGCCGCGCGTCTCCAGTTATGCCGAGGTGCCGGAAATGAGTTCCAGTGGGGTGCGTGATGCTGTGATCCAAGGGATGCAATCGGGCAAGTATCATTTTATTGTAGCGAATTTTGCCAATGCCGATATGGTCGGACACACCGGCAATCTGGAGGCGGCCAAGCGCGCCATGGAATGTTTAGATCGATGTTTGGGGGAGATCGTTGCGGCGGTACTGCAGTGTGATGCCACCCTCGTGATCACAGCGGATCATGGTAACGTGGAAGAGATGTATAATTTGCAAACCGGTGAAATCGATAAAGAGCATTCCACCAACCCGGTACCGTTTCTCATTATTGGTAAACGTTGGGCGGAAGTGAAACCGCTCTGGCCACTCATTCCGCTGAACGATCTTTCGCAAATGCAACCGATGGGTGTGCTATCGGATGTGGCGCCAACAATTTTGCGCTTACTTGGGTTACCGTTACCGGCTGATATGTCGGCGAGAAGTTTGATTCAATAAGGCACTTTGGAATTTAGAAGAAAAGTGATATATTCATAGTATGTTAAAAAGGATAAACAACCAAAAATCAATCGTCTTATTTGAACATAGCCCAGTCCGTCGTATCTGGGTGGAGGCCGAAGAAAAATGGTATTTTAGCGTTGTGGATGTAGTGGGTATATTGGCAGATAGTGCCAACCCTAATAACTATTGGAAAGTGCTCAAAAATCGTCTAAATAATGAGGGGAGTCAGGTAGTTACAAAATGTAACCAACTGAAATTAATGGCTAAGGACGGCAAAAAATACCTCACAGACGTGGCTGATGTTGAAAGCATGTTACGCATTATTCAAAGCATACCCTCCAAAAAAGCCGAACCGTTTAAGCAATGGTTGGCACGGGTAGGCTATGAGCGTTTACAAGAAACGGTTGATCCAGAGCAGGCGCTGAATCGGGCTCGTCAGCATTGGAAAGATTTGGGGCATCCAGAAAAATGGATTGAAAAACGGATGCTTGGTCAGGAAACACGTAATAAGCTAACAGACTATTGGCAAGATCATGATGTCAAAGAAAAATTGGAATATGCCAAACTGACTAACATCATTCATAAAGAATGGACAGGATTAACAACAGGCGAGCACAAGCAACTGAAGAAATTAAAGCATGAAAACCTGCGTGATCATATGACCGATGCAGAATTGATCTTTACGGCTTTAGCCGAATTATCCACTCGGCAAATTGCCGAACAAGATCAAGCAGATGGATTTAATCAAAATGCTCTATCGGCACATAAAGGTGGCACAGTGGCAGGTAAAGCCCGTCAGCTCTTAGAAAGGCAGACAGGTAAACGGGTAGTGAGTGATGAAAATTTTACACTACCTGATAAACCAAAACGCCGTTTACCGAAAGGTAAGGCTAAGTAAAATAAATTTATGGCCCACCTAGATTCTTTGGGGATCATCTTGCATTGGATAAGACTCTGGGTTGGCAACCCGCTGTAGGATGATAGGCTGATCATATGGAAAACAAACCTACATCCAACAAACCAAATCGTCGAAAAATAATTATCGCAATTGTAGTATTTATTGTTTTTATCGCTGGCATTTATAGGTTTGTTGTTAGTAGTGACATGAATGAAGAAAATTCTGATTGGGTAAATAAAATTATTATTGGGACAAAAACTTATGAAAAATGGGATCAACGTGAAAGGACAATAAGTAGGTGTACATACAAAAGTGATCCGGTTTACTATATTACATATAGTGGGGACGATCTCTATGATGACTTGTTTGACAAAAATGGAAATAAGATTTGTTCACCCAGCGGTGGCTTTTCTGGTAATGGTGACGGTAGATGTAAGGATTTTTCGGAAGATGATAACTGTCAATTAATTTGGGAAAA
Source organism: uncultured Gammaproteobacteria bacterium (assembly GCA_964481945.1). Classification (GTDB taxonomy): domain Bacteria; phylum Patescibacteriota; class Patescibacteriia; order UBA9570; family UBA9570; genus UBA9570. The sequence continues at coordinate 11,656 of CAYZUI010000049.1, read as the reverse complement.
AGTTCAATGATTCTGGATTTATGTGTTCAGGTAGTTAATTGATTGACAGAACAGGGTAGCGTGGTACCGTGAGTGCATGAAGAAAATACTATTGATTTCGGGAATACTTATCATATTAGTAGGAATAGCCGGATTGGGCTATTGGTACTGGCAACAGCGACCAGCGTCAGTTCCACCGTTGCAGCAAGTTGCATTAGACAATGCGACTGTGACGAGCTTTGAGGATGTGTGTACAGATGACGGCGATGGTTATTTGTCATGCACTGGTAACATTGAGCAATTCGGTTGTTACCGATATGGTACCAATTATTATTCTGACTTTACAAATCTCTCTCCAGCTTATCCCATCATCACTTGTTATAAAAAGGATGGTAGCGCAGGTGTGTACTTGTATAAAGGTACCGATACTTCTTCCAGTGCATATACTGGGGTGCATTATATCGTTATTCGTGACGGTTTTTTTCAATTAATTACTGCACTACAAGAGTTTCAGAAAATTTACCAGCCAATAAGTAATATAGCCGAGGCCAAAGATTATTTTATCGCTACTGGTAAGGCATCATTTGTTGATAGTGACGTAGCAATTGATTCAATCCAGAACGCAGCAAAAGCTGGCACGTATTATGTTACAGATGACAAACTACAAAAAAGTACCGTCATCGAAACTGAAAATAATTTTATAATAAATAGTTATAGTCATTCATCACTAGGAACATTTAGCTGCGCAAATGATTTATACAGTTTAACTTTTTTATTAGATAGGGACGGCTCATTATTTGAGCAAGATAAAACTTTAGTTTGGGAAATAAATGATCCACCAGCATGTACAAAATGATTGGTTATAAGGGATTCAGTAATTATGTTTACATCGAATAAAACAGTATTATATATTTTTTCTATTTTACTGCTGGTGCCATTATTGGGCGCTACATTTGTTAGTGATGAAGGCAAAATAACTTCAAACTCGTTCCAGACAACGAATTTTGAAGCCAAGGCTTTGCAGTACCTTGAGCAAAATAAAGAAAAATATCAACTAGATAATCCTCGAGAAAGTTTTAAGCTCGACCGAATTCGTTCAGACCAATTTGGCCTTACCCACGTGCGTTTTCAAAGATACTACGACGGTGTGCCGATTTATGGTGCCAGTATCCAAGTTCACCAAGATAGCGAAGGAAATTTACTGTCAGTTTCTGAAGAGCACATTCAGTTTAATAATGTAATCGTCACCAAACCAACGATCGAGTCTAGTCAAGCTATCAGTATTGCAAAAAAGAATTTTACAGAGTTAAAAACAAATAAACAAAACGAAATAGAGAAAATTGAAGCCACGATGCCAACATTGTACGTTTATGATCGCTCATTGTTTTCAGACACAGTGAGTAATCCAAAATTAGTGTGGAAATTGATTGTAGGTATCAGCAATACCCCAAAACAATATGTTTACTATATTGATGCTCAAAACGGAGAAGTTGTTCATTATTTGAGCACTACCGCTTATGCCCGAGATAGAGAGACTTATGTCTTAAGCGCAATACCGGATTGCAATACTGAAACATTAACATATACTGAATTAGGTTTAGTGGATACATATGATGTTGATGCTGATTCGGTACATCAGTATGCTGCAAATGCCTATGATTATTATTATAATACCTTTGGTCGAGATAGCTTCGATGATGAAGATGTTGACGACTCCACTGATGGAGGCGGAACCATAAAAAGCTATACACACTACCGTGATCCAGATAGCTGTAACGATGAATTTGATGCAGCTTGGGTTAGCCAATCTACTGCTCCTTATGAATTTATGTATTTTGCCCAGGGTGTCTATGGGCAAGACATAGTTGGACATGAGTTTACTCATGGCGTAGTTGATTATGCTGCAGACTTAGAGTATGAAAATGAATCCGGTGCACTCGATGAATCGTATGCGGATATTTTTGGGACGATGATAGAACACTATGCTGGTGATAACGACTGGATAATTGGTGAGGATTTAGCAGATAATCGTGCAGGCTGTACCACAGCTTTACGCAGCTTAGAAGATCCTACAGCATACACCGGAGAATGTGATGGTAATGGTAGCCCATTACCTGACCACTATAATGGTCTAGTTGAGCTTGCTGAAAATGAACTCCCTTCAAATGATAATGATAATGGTTACGTGCATACAAACAGTAGTATTACTAATTATGCTTTTTACCTACTATCAGAAGGTGGTACACATCCAATCAGTGCAGTTAGTGTGACAGGAATAGGAGAGTCTGCAGCGGCTCAAATATATTATCAATCGTTGACAAACTATCTGAGCATCAACTCTGATTTTCAAGATGCTTATACACAAACCTTGGCAGCCTGTCTAGATTTAAATACCGACGACCCAACCACTTACCCGTTATCATATTGCGATTCAGTTCAACAAGCCTTTTATGCGGTTGGTATAAGCAGTTCGGCTTCTTATGTTGAAGCTATCGCCGAGATCACCCCAGCATCTGGTTATGCTCCACTCACCGTCAACTTTGATGCAGCAGATTCATTTGCCTTAAATGCTAACATCATTAGCTATGAATGGGACTTAAATAGCAACCTAGATAGCGATGGAGATGGTAACGCTTTAAATGATGTCGATGACACTGGCCCAGTGGCATCTTATACCTACAACACCATAGGGAGTGTTAATGCTTGGCTAACGGTAACAGATAGTACGGGTAATACCAGTGAAGATGTTACTACCATCGTTGTAGAGAATCCCATCACAGCCATTTTTTCTCAAACAGGCGATGGAGTGCCCGCACCAGCCACGGTCAGTCCGACATTGCAGCACCAAAACCAGTTATTACTGGCTGTACGTTTGAATGCGGAGTTTGATTCAATAGGGGTAGTTAGTTAATTGACTTCAGGGGTGGAAGTGATAGGCTAAGAGTATGAAAAAGACATCAATGTTGATAATCATTGCAGTTATAAGCTTTTTGACTGTTGCATCAATAGTTGCGGTTTTTTATCTCATGGCTAACGATACTAACAGTGAAGGGAATGCTGTCTGGATCCAGGAAATCATAAATGGAACAAAAAAATATGAAAAATGGGATCAACGTGAAAGAACAATAAGTGGGTGTACATACAAAAATAATCCAGTTTATTATATTACATATAGTGGAGACGATCTCTATAATGACTTGTTTGATAAAAATGGAAATAAGATTTGTTCACCCAGCGGTGGCTTTTCCGGTAATGGTGACGGTAGATGTAAGGATTTTTCGGAAGATAAAAGTAACTGTCAATTGATTTGGGAAAAAGTTCAATGATGCTGATATTCTGTATTAAACAAAGAATATAATTAAAACCACTTTCAAATACCACAAAGTGTTACCGATGTACCCTTCCAATACAATTGATTGACTTCAGGGGTGGAAGTGATAGGCTAGTGGTATGAAAAAGGCACTGTTGATTTCAGGGGTACTCATCGTACTGGCAGGCATAATTTGGTTGGGTTATTGGTACTGGCAGTCCAAAGAAACAGCTGTTAAGCCATTACAACAAGTCGCTCTAGATAGCCGAGATATTGATAGTTTTGATGATGTTTGTACGGCAAAGGATGAGTATGAGTTGGAGTGTAAGGGTAACATTGAGCAATTTGGATGCCTTAGCTACTCCAATATCTCTCCACTTATCACCGATTTACAGCCCGCTTATGCAGTGTTGATTTGCAAGAAAAACCCTTCTCTTACAGAAGAGGGTATTTATCGTCAAAGTAAAAATGGAGCAACACTAGCTATGGAGATAGTAGAATACATTATTATTAAAGATAATGCTTTACAACTTATCCAAACAAAGGATCAATTACGTGAAGTATTTCAGCCAATTGAAAGCATTGAGGAAGCGAAATCGTATTTTTTGTTGTTGCACCAAGGAGTATTAGTATTTGATGAAGAAACACTCAATCGCATTAAATACCCAAAAGCCTTGGGTGGTAAGGAACGAACCGGGGATCACTTTTTAGTACCAGTTGATTCTATTAGTTTAAGTCAAGTGACGGAAACAAGCGATGGCTATAAACTAACGTCATATAGTAAGATTCCAGCTTTCTGTGTGGATGAGACCTACTTGTATACTTTTTTGCTCAAACAGGATGGAGGGTTGATTGAACAAAATAAACAGTTGGTTTGGGAAATGCTTAATAAGCCAAGTTGCATTAATTAATTGTTATTATCTTTTTAAATTAGATCTAGAACAAATGAAGAAAAAACTAAGCATAACGTTATCTATACTTGCCAGCGTTGTTGCTTTTCCGGCACTAGCTCAAGATACTGCTCACATAGAACTTACCCAACAACAGCAAGCGGTCTACCGGCAATTACAAACCAAGGCCAATAACCTTAACATCAGTTGGGATGAGCAGGATGCAGTGCCTAAGTGGGTTCGCATGACGAACTTAGAGATGAGTTGGCGCAGTGAAAACTACACGGAACGAGCTTATCAGTTTTTGGATGAATATGGAGCATTATACAAAATTGAAAACCCAAGGCAGGTATTGCAAGAACAAGACCAAAAGCAGGACGAATTAGGCATGACGCACTTAATCTTGCAGCAAATGCATGAGGGTGTACCAGTGTATGCGGGTCAGCTGCGGTTTCATTTTCGAGCGAATGGAAGCATATCCTCTATTAGTGGGGACTATTTTCCTGATCAACCTGACATCAATGTCAAACCAACTGTGAATGCGCAACAGTCCAAACAGATTGCTGAACAGGCAGTACGTGATCAATTTGATATTACTGAAGAACAATTGAAGAAATTAGAACTGCAATTTACTGAACCTGAACTCTACTTTTATAATTATGGCATATTTTCCAAACGCAAAGAGGGCACATACTTAGTGTGGATCTTTTCTATCTATTCGGAAAAAACTTTATTTAATAAGTTATTCTACATCAATGTTCATGATGGTTCTGTAGTGAATGTGATCAATAATATTCCAACATCTGAAGATATCGAGACGTATGTGTTGGCCAATTGTGCAGATGTCGTTGGCACTTTGACGTATGATGAAAATAGCAGTGATGAAAACGATACAGTAGATAGTATGGCTGCTGATGCACAGGCATGGGAAGTGAATGAATACACTGATTTGATGTATGATTATTATAGCGATACGTTTGGTAGAGACAGTTTTGATGATACAGACCCCAATGACCCATCAGATGGCGGTGCAACTATTGAAAGCTATACGCACTATGAGGTGGATGAGAATGAAGATAGGATTTGTGAACAATTTGAAAATGCAGGTTGGGATCCGACCAATAACGTAGTAGCTTATGGAGAAAATTATATTACACTTGACGTCACAGGCCATGAATTAACTCATGCTGTGATTCAATACTCTGTTGGTATAACTGAAGACGATACCTTGACGTTGCAAAATGAAACAGGAGCCTTGAATGAGTCCTACGCTGATATTTTCGGAGAATTTATTGAATTAGAAAATGGTGGAGAAGGTGACTGGCTACACCGCGAAGATTATATAAATGGTCCAAATCGGGATTTTGCGAGTCCAAACCGATCAGGGTATGATAGGACCTTACCATCAGACCCTGTAACTAATAATGGTCAGCCTGCCCATCTGAACGAAAAGGCAGAAGCCGCTGATCCAATCTGTGCTGAAGAAGCGGACAATGGTTGTATTCACATAAATAGTGGGATTACAAACAATGCACTTTACTTACTCGTTGAAGGTGGCACTAACACATATAGCGGAGAAACCGTTACCGGAGGTGTACCGCGAGAAGCCGTAGAACAAATTTATTATCATACTCTTACCACGTATTTAGGTATTAGTTCAGATTTTGAAGATTCTTATAATGCCACACTCCAAGCCTGTCTAGATTTAAATGCCGATGACCCAACTACTTACCCGATATCATATTGCGATTCAGTTCAACAAGCCTTTTATGCGGTTGGGATTGCTACCGAACCTTCTTATCTAACAGCCATAGCGGGGGCTTCACCAGAATCCGGCTATGCTCCGCTCACCGTCGACTTTGATGCATCAGACTCATTTGCCTTGAATGCCAGCATTACCAGCTATGAATGGGACTTAAATAGCAACCTAGACAGCGATGGAGATGATAATACTTTAAATGATATCGATGATACTGGCCCAGTGGCATCATATACGTACAACACTGTAGGGAGCGTTAATGTTTGGCTAACGGTAACAGATAGTACGGGTAATACCAGTGAAGATGTTACCACCATCGTTGTAACCAATCCCATCACAGCCACCTTTTCGCAAACAGGCGATGGAGTGCCCGCACCAGCCACGGTCGGTTTTGATGCTTCCGGTACTACCGATCAAACCGGAACCATTACCAACTACAGCTGGAATTTTGGAGACAGTGGCACCAGTAATGGTCCCAGCCCAACCGTGAATCATGTCTATGCCAGTAATGGTAACTATAATGTTGGGTTGACCGTTACGGATAACCAAGGCTACATCTCCACATACAGTCACATGGTCTACATTGGTACGACCAGCCCCACAACCATCAGCGGCACAATTTATAACGACACCTGGACGGCAGCCCGAAGTCCATACGTTCTTAGTGGTAGCGTTTCTGTTGCTAGTGGCTATACGTTAACCATCGAGCCCGGCACGATCATCAAATTTCTGAACGTTTCAAGTTATTTAACTGTCTCTGGTACACTTGATGCTCAAGGTACTAGTATTGATCAAATTGTTTTCACTTCCTACAAAGACGATACCAATGGTGGCGATACGAATGGTGATGGCAATGCCACCAGTCCGACGGCAGGAAACTGGTATTTTTTTAGGTTAGCCAATAATGCCACAGCTACACTCGACTATGTCACGGTACAATATGGTGGGTACACCGGCACTTCAAATGATTATGGTATGTTCTGGGTTGATGATAACGCTGCCAGCGTAACTGTTGACCACAGTACGCTGCGATATAGTCAATACCACACCATGCAAATTGATCTTGGCAGTACCAGCACCATTACCAATAGTACTATTAGTAACACGACAACAAATAAGTATGGAGCTTATATTACTGGTGGAACCGCCACACTCACCGGCAATACAATAAATTCGACGAATTCGTACGGTGTGTATGTATATAATTCTTCACCAACCATTGCTGGAAATACGATGAACAATTCTGCGTATGGCGTTGGTGTCACTGGCACGTTATCTACCCCTATCATCACCGATAATACTTTTACCGGAACAATGTACCCAATCTACATCACCGCATTGAATTCCGGTACTGTCTTCACCGGCAATACTGGCAGCGGCAATACCTATAATGCAATCGTCTGGTCTGGTTCTACTAGTGGAGATGTGACGTTAAATGACTCGAATGATCTGGTCTACACCTGTTTAACTTGTACGGTTGCTGCTGGGACAACCCTGACCATTGCACCAGGCGCGATTATCAAATTCAAGGACACTTTTAGTGCTATGGTTGTCGCCGGGACTATCGATGCTCAAGGCACCAGCACCGATCCGATCGTTTTTACCTCCATCAGGGATGATAATGCGGGTGGTGATACGAACAATGATGGCACCGGTTCCACCCCAGTGGCTGGAGATTGGTACTATATGACGTTTACGTCAAGCAGTACCGCGACGCTCGATTATGCAGTCATTCGTTATGGGGGCGCTACCAACCATGCAACAGATTATCCCATGCTTAAATTGGACTCAGATTCCACTACTATGAGTAATAGCACTGTTTCTGATAGCGAGTATCACGCCATAGGTATTATGGCCAGCCCAACACTTTCTAACAACACTGTGACAACTGCTGGCAGTAGTGACAGCGGTGCTTATATTACGAGCGGATCACCAATACTCACCAACAATACCTTCTCCAACAGTAGTTGTGGAGTGTATATTACCGGTACGGCTACACCTACGCTCACCACCAATACTTTTACGGATAATGCCTATCCGATTTATCTCTTCAATCCAAATTCCGGTACAAGCTTGTCCGGCAATACAGGCTCTGCGAACAATGTAAATGGCATCATGTTAGTAGGGTCGACCAATGGGGATTTTGAATTAAATATGGACAATGATCTATTGTATATTCTAGCTTCCCTCGATATATCTGCCGGTGACACACTCACTATTGTTCCCGGGACTGTGCTGAAATTTGATTATGCTTCATTGGGTTCATATACGGCTTCATTACAATATTTGCGTGGAGACGGCACCTTAATTGCTCGAGGCACTGTCACTGAACCGATTGTTTTTACCTCCATTTCTGATGACAGCTACGGCGGAGATACGAACGGTGATATGGCAGCCAGTAGTCCATCTCCGGGCAGTTGGGATTATATCAGTTTAACTGGTACAGCATCAATCAGTCATGCCATTATTCAATACGGTGGATCATACCATAGTTGGGGGCCCGATTACGCGATGGTGCAGATTGGGTCAGACAACGTTACTATTACCAACAGTACTATCTCCGATAGTGAATATCGCGGTGTACAGATTAATGCAACCAGTCCTACCATAACGAATACGCTCATCAATAGTCACGACAGTCACTGGTTCACCAAAGCCATTTATATTGATGGTGGTTCACCAACGATTACTAACAACGTAATCACAGATAATAAATATGGTGTGATGATCATGAATGACGCGTTACCAACCATCAGCGGTAACACCATCGACAGTAATGTTAACGGCCTGAATGCCGTCAGTGCTATTTCGCTTATCACCGCCGAAAATAATTGGTGGGGTGATGCCTCTGGTCCGTATCATGCTACCAGTAATCCCACCGGCACCGGTGATACGGTAAGTAATAATGTAGATTATAGTCCTTGGTTCACCCTAAACTCCGATATTACTCCGCCAGCGGATGTGACACCCAGATTAACCATCCGAAATGTCTGGACACCAGCACTAACCGTACGCTGGTTCAATCCGACTGATGCTGATTTTAACCACGTGCAAATTGATCGGTTTGATGGAACCAACACCACTACCGTGTCCAACAATGCAACTGGGACAACATATATTGATACTACCGTGAATTATAATATTCGCTACAGCTATACACTCTATGCGGTTGATACTTCCGGAAATGTCAGCAGCGGAATATCTCCAACAGCGGTTGGACTACGGAATCCGGCTCCGGCCAACTTGCTGCTCGTCAGTGGAGACAGTGCTATTACTGCTACGTGGTCGCGGTCGTCTTCTTCGTCAGCTATGCTGGGTGGGTACATTGTGCAATACGGTACCGCTCCTGATGCTTTGACCAATACCGTTGATGTCGGTAATGTCACCACCACAACTCTGACCGGTTTGGCCAATGGCACTACTTATTACGTGGCGGTGCGAGCTTATAGCACTTCGGCGGTGCAGAGTAGTTTATCAACCGTGCAATCAGCCACCCCGCAACCATAGCCAAAAACTGACTTGCGGGTTAGAATAGAACCCATGAGCCAACTCCAGGTCATCACCATTGGCAGCGCCGTACGCGATATCATGTTTCGCACCGCCGCCGCGGTCATTATTAAAAATCCTCAACACGATCCGACCAAACTCTCGCTGATTGGGTTTGAATACGGCGCCAAAATTCACAGCACTGATGTCCACCGCTTCTATGGCGGGGGAGCCATGAACACTGCTGTGTGTTTCGCTCGACTTGGTCTGAAAACAGCGGCCGTGGTTCGCGTAGGAACTGACCCAGAAGGCCACGCCACCGTGGCACACTTACAATCCGCCGGCGTTGTTACCCGGTATGTGCAGTATGACAGGAAATTACCAACCGGATTATCGTTTTTGATTGTCGAGACCCAAAAGAAAGAACATGTCGCTTTGGTCGATTACGGTGCCAATGATCATGTCACTCTGCCAAGCCAAGTGTTGAAAGCATCACCGCAGTGGTTTTATGTGTCGTCGTTGAGTACCACTCGATGGCCGCAGCTCCTCAAACAATTAATTGGAACGAACGCTCAATTAGCTTGGAATCCGGGCGCTATTCAGTTAACTGGGTATAAAAAAATGATTCCGTTTCTGAACCAAACAGCGGTACTGATTTTGAATAAAGATGAGGCGACCGAATTAAGTTTGCGCATTAAACGAAAACCACCGCAATTTGGATCAGACATCGTTATTGTCACCGACGGTCGGCATGGGGCTACGGCCTATACCCACGGGCGACGGTATACCGTACAACCAAAATCAAATCAGGCCAAAGATACCACCGGAGCCGGTGATGCCTTTGGTTCCAGTTTTGTGGCTGGCTTGATCAAAACCAACGGAAACGTGCCGCAGGCCTTGCGCATTGCCATCAGCAACGCGACGGCTGAAGTAGCACAGATTGGTGTACAAAACGGATTATTATCATGGCGCAAGCTACAACAACAACTCAAGCGGAGCTAATGCATCGTGCCATTGCCTTGGCCCGACGGGGGGCCGGCTTTGTGCAGAGCAACCCGCTGGTGGGAAGCATCTTGGTGAATCGTCAGGGAAAAATTGTGGGTGAAAGTTACCATGCCCGGTTTGGTGGGCCGCACGCCGAGCGGCGGATCCTGGAACCGATTGGTCGTTGTGTCGGCGGTACGCTCTATATCACCTTGGAACCATGTGGCCATACTGGTAAAACGCCACCGTGTCTGGACTTGATTATAAAAAGTGGAGTGAAAAAAGTGGTGATTGGGACATTGGATCCGAATCCAATCACCCACGGAAAATCGGTACGGGCTTTACGCCGGGCCGGCCTGACCGTGGAGGTAGGGGTGGCTCAAGCCGACTGTGACTATTTAATTCGCGCTTTTCGTAAATGGATCACCACCCAACAGCCGTTTGTGTTGGCCAAAGTGGGGATGAGTGTGGATGGAAAAATTACCACTGCCGGTGCCTATCACTACATTACCAACGAATTGGCATTACGCCGAGTCCATGAATTACGTCAGGAGTTTGATATCCTGATGGTCGGCGTGAATACCGTGATTCAAGATAATCCGCGACTCAATACCCGTTTAGCCCAAAAACGCTTGCATCATCCGGTCAAGGTGATTTTGGATAGTCGTTTGCGCACGCCTCCGCACAGTAAAGCTCTGGATGAGCGGGCCATTATCGTCTGCTTGGAATCCGCCGCTTATCACCGTAAAAAAGCTTTGGCCAAAACCGGAGCGGAAATTATCACCGTGCCGCCAAATCGGCAACGTGGAAAAATGTTATTCGAACAACTCAACATGTCCGTCGTATTGGCCGAACTGGGCGCCCGAGGGTACACCAGTATTCTGTTAGAGGGCGGGTCATACGTGTTTACCACATTCATTAATCAATTGGCGGTGGATGAATTCTATATCTTTTTGGCACCCTATATATTTGGTGCAGCCAAATTACCCTTTACCTATGCCCTGCACTACGACGTACAATTTTCCCAGCCAGTGTTCGAACAGCTCGGTAATAATATTCTAGTTAGAGGTTATGCCATCTACCATAAAACTCGCTAGTATCCCAGCTGCCCTGCGCGATCTCCAACACGGGAAACCGGTGGTGGTGGTGGATGATGCCAAACGGGAAAATGAAGGTGATGTGCAACTGCCGGCCGCCAAAGCCACAGCCCGATGGATTAATTTTATGGTGACGCACGCCCGGGGCTTG
>CAYZUI010000048.1:0-3125 GCA_964481945.1 uncultured Gammaproteobacteria bacterium | reverse complement strand
AGGAGAAGGGGAGTGAGGGGATGAGGTCTACACCGGTTTCCTATTCTCCAACGCCGCACCAAGGGTGATGTCGTCGGCGTATTCGATATCACTGCCAGAGGCTAAACCGCGCGCTAAGCGGGTAATCAGTACTCCAGTCGATTTGAGCGCATCAATTACATATAATGCCGTCGCTTCGCCGGTCATATCCGGATTTGTACCTAAAATCACTTCAACTACTTTTTTGTCGTTGACTCGGCTGACTAATTCTTGCAGATGTAATTGCTCTGGCCCCATACCCTCGAGCTGATTAATGGTTCCGCCGAGGATGTGATACATCCCCTGATACGTGCCGGCTTGTTCCAGAGCCGTCACCGCCGCGCTATCTGATACCACACACACCACGGTCTGATCCCGCTGGGAACTTTTACAAATATCGCACAGTTGATCAGACGTAAAATTAAAACACTGGGCACATAAATGCACCGCCCGTTGGGTAGCTTGCAAAGTGGCCGCCAGTTGACCGATCACCTCCGGAGGTTGTTTCAACAAATAGGTCACATACCGTTCAGCCGTTTTTCGACCAACGCCGGGTAAACCGGTAAAAGCCACGATCAATTGTTCCAAAGCCGCAGGGTAACGCGCCATTATTTTAGGCTGGATAAATCGGGCATTGTCATCTCACCGCTCTGGATTTTTTTAGCCATGATTTTTTGAATATCTTTGGTCGCTCCAGCCAGGGCATCAATCACTCCTTGCTCGACTTTTTTCTTATTGTCCGGATTCAGCAAAGCGGCGTCGATATCCAGTGAGATAATTTTTTGGGTACCGTCCATCACCACATTCACTTTGCCGCCGGCCCCACTGCCATGGGCTGTCTCATGGGACAAGGTACTTTGCATAGTTTTGGCCTGGGCGCGCAAATCTTTAAATTGTTTCAGTTTGGTCAGCATTGATGCCATACGGGTTATTCGCTAAAGGTTCGTTCTAAATTTTTAAAGCTGGCTTTTTCGATATCGAAGAACATTTCCAAGCGGCCGGTCGGACCATTACGATGTTTGGCGATAATGACATCGGCAATATTTTTTCGTTCGGTCTCCGGCTTGTAATACTCTTCGCGATAGATGAATACTACCACATCAGCGTCTTGTTCGATAGAGCCGGATTCGCGGAGATGGGCTAATTTCGGAATGGGTACATTTTGCGCTTCCACTGCCCGCGATAACTGGGACAGGGCCAGCACCGGCACATTCAATTCACGGGCCAAACCTTTTAACGATCGAGAAATCTCCGCGATTTCTTGCACCCGATTATCGGAATTTTTGCCGCGTCCTTCCATTAACTGTAAATAATCTAACACAATCAAGCCCAAGCCATGTTCCATCTGTAAACGGCGAGCCTTGGTGCGAATTTCCATCACATTACTCATCGGGCTATCATCAATAAAAATTGGCGCTTCCGATAACACCCCCATGGCCTGACCAATCCGCGGAAAATCATCATGGCCGGGAGCATCGGATAATTTGCCGGTACGCATTTTCCACAAATCCACCCCGGCTTGAGCACACAGTAGGCGATCCACCAACTGATCTCTACTCATTTCCAAACTGAAGATACCCACTGGCACACGTTCAATCACCGCGACGTGCCGGGCAATATCCAAGGCCAACGATGTTTTTCCCATGGAGGGACGAGCCGCCAGAATGACCAGATCAGCTTTTTGTAAGCCACCCAGTTTGTTGTCAAAGTCGATAAAGCCGGTCGGCACACCGCGCAATTTACCGGATTCTTTATGAATTTCATCAATGCGGTCAAAGGCATCAGTTAAAATATTGCCAATCGGAATAAAGTTTTGTCGGAGATGTTTTTGTGACACCGAGAAGAGCGCTTGTTCGGAATCGTCTAACTGCTGGCTGACATCATCCGTGGAATCATCATAAGCGGTTTTCAGAATTTCATGGGCAGCGGTAATCAAACGTCGTAAGGTGGCTTTACGCTGCACGATATTGGCATAGCTCACTACATTAGCGGCTGATGGCACCACCGTAGTGAGTGACACCAGAAAGCTGCGGCCGCCAACGCTTTCTAATACTTCGCGTTCAGTCAACTTGTTGGCGATGCTGACAATATCAATGGGGTCATGCTGGTTATAGACATCCTGCATGGCCTGAAAGACCAATTTATGTTTATCACTATAAAAATCATCCGGATTGACTACATCCGCCACTCGGATGATGGCATCTTTATCAATCAGCAATGAACCTAAACAGGCTTGCTCGGCTTCAAGATTATGTGGGGGGAGTTGATCCATACAGGGTCACTATCTTACCTAATACCCGACGTTCTGCCAACCCAGTGTTGTGCACCTTATGTCCACAGTATACAATGACGATTATGTCTGCGATCCTAGACCTGTTTCTGCACCTCGATGAACAGTTGAGTAGTATCATCGGACAATATGGTGCCTGGACCTATGCCATTGTGGCGGTTGTGGTGTTTGCCGAAACTGGTCTGGTGGTTACGCCATTTTTGCCAGGAGATTCACTATTATTCGCTTTGGGCACGTTGGCAGCCCGCGGTGACCTGAATATCTGGTACATGATGGGCCTATTGTTTCTGGCGGTGTTATTGGGTGACAATGTGAATTATTGGGTAGGGCGAAGACTCGGTCCGGCTTTGTTTTCTGGGAAATCCATTCGTTGGTTAAATCAGGAACACCTGCATGAGACTCAAGAGTTTTATAAACGGCATGGTGGCAAGACAGTCATTTTGGCTCGTTTCGTACCGATCGTCCGGACGTTCGCTCCGTTTGTGGCCGGTATCGGCGCGATGCGCTATGGTAAATTTCTATCCTATTCTTTGGCTGGTTCTTTCTTATGGATCAGCCTAGCGTGTGGGGCTGGGTATTTCTTCGGCAATATCCCCATTGTCAAGGAGAACTTTGAGCTCGTCGTCATCGGGATTATAGTGATTTCATTACTCCCGGCGGCAATCAAATTTGCGCAACGCAAGCGTCACCGAATCCGCGTTGACACTGATCAGGCTGATTGATACAATAGCGAAGCTTTTTTTCGGGACGTTAGCTCAGGGGTAGAGCAGTTGCCTTTTAAGCAAATGGTCAGTGGTTCAAATCCACTACGTCCCAC
>CAYZUI010000047.1:0-5358 GCA_964481945.1 uncultured Gammaproteobacteria bacterium | reverse complement strand
TTTCATTGCCTGACGATCGTTCAAATAACTGATGGCGGTGACACCGGCTACACCAGCCGCGCCATAACTGACAAATTTTCCGACTGCTTTACCCGCATTGGCAACTTTACCAGTATACTCACTAATTTCCGAAGCGTTTTCCAGTGCCAGCTTCATCCCAGCCATTAACATGAGAGTGGCAATGACAAACCCAGCTATCACATCTGTTTGTAAAGCTCCAGCGGCGTTGGTACTTACACTACTCGCTGCTTCAGCAGCTAAGTCATTTTGTAGTTCTGACGTGGCTGATACTTTACCTAAGCCTCCAGAATCTACCGATTTAGCAGCTACAAACATCGCCAACCACAAGAAAAACATAGCCAGTGGACCAACCGTGACATAACGACCAAACATTTCCCACCATTGCCGGGCAAAGCGTTCAGTTTGCGGTAGTATATTGGTCACGTAGGCCAGGGGCGATAAGATGGTTAAAAACCAAATCATGACTAACCGCCCAACCAGTATGACAATATAGACACATTGCACGGTAAACATGGTCGACAACATGAAACCAGCAGCAACAATGGCTAATAACCTGGCTTCAGCCGGTTTTCCGTTCGCACCAGTGACATCATCAGATCCAAATTTGAATAGCTTTCCCAGTTGAAAGGCTTCTGTAAAACCAACCGTAGCGGCATCTTTAATGGCAGCCACAAATGTGAGCATGACGATTTGAGAGGCATCCACAATAAATCCACAAATGGCTCGAGAATAATTCACTAAGATGGCAGCCAGGACCATTTTTGGCAAAAGTTTTTTCCAAGAATAGGCTTCAATACGGAAGAGGGTGCCAAAGGCAATGACCAACAGAATGACGATAAAAAACATGTTAGCTAAATCTCGCACCACTGACCAGGCTTCAATGATCACAGGGAGATCTGTAAAGTTATTCAGTTGGGCAACGTAAACCAAGACATCAGTCGCTAAAACCGCTAATTTTCCCATTAAAAATATCATGAAAAAATACAGTACCCAAGATACTAGAATTAAGATAGCATCTTTAGCAAGTGCGAGCCCACTATCAAACCAGGTAGCTTCAACCGGTTGAGCCACACTAAACCCCACCACTACTAGAACAAACACAACCAACACTGACCGCGTTGGCGATCTGAAGAATTTTTTGAATAGCGAGTTAATTTGTGGCATCGACGCGGATAGCTAAACTTGGTTCATCATACGATTGGCAACTGACCATGACACTTGATCCTTCAGTATAGCGATGATCACCGCCATCAGTCCAGCTGCCGCCATTATCGGTACAAGCTTCTTCCGTGGCATAGCTGCCGGTACTGCAATCGCCGTCAGACTGACCAGAACACCAGTTCCAGTTATCCACTAAGGTAATCTTTGGTGTAAAATCGCAATAGGTCTCAAAAAAACGCGCATCGTTCTCTGGCCCACAACTATAGGCGTGGGTGTAGGTATGGGTAGTAGGTTCCGCTTCCCAATTTTCAGTAGTGGGCTCGGATCCATCACCCCAATCAATGAAAATCTTATCAAGTGGTTTTTGCTCGCCATCCACATCGGAGGTAAATTGCAACGTAATGGTTTGACCATTACTGGCCGAGTAATACCCGCTGTTGCCGCCGGATTCACCGTTGATGGTGAGACCGGTTAACGTCGGCAGGACGCCACAGTATTCACTATCATCGCCCCAATCATCCGGGCGTTCATTATTGGCACATTGATCCATGTTGTCGAAGATGCTGCCCAGATCACCAGCCGCCGTATTGGTGGGATCATCATCCCAATAATCTGATGGAGCGGTGTTGTAGGCGGTATCAGTGAAATCTAATTGGTAAAAGGTATCAATGTTGGCAAAGACATGTTTCAAACGATCACGGGCAGTGGCTACCGTACCGGCAATTTGGTCGTCAAGGCTGCTATAGCCGCTGGTCTGGCCTTCCGCCGTGATGGCCGCATCACCCACCCCCATACACACACCGGTATCACCACAGGTGCTGTCATCACAATTATCGGTACCCACGAGGTTAGGATCCAACACACAGGCCGTGTTATCACATTCACCTAAACAGCTTAACGGATGACCGCTACTTTGCGGAATCGCCGTACTTTGTAAAGCCACAACCGGTTGCTGCCCTAAACTACTCCAAGTGGTGCTAATATCTTCAGTGGCCCATTCGCTCATATTCGCCACCAGATAATCCCATTCCAACGGCGTGCCATCTTGAGTGCCAATGGAACCATACGGATCGTTGTACTCGACCTTACTATAGGCTGTATCTTCACCAAAATTGATTTGATAATCATCTTCATTGGAACGGTTCGCCCAAGCAAAGTTATCACCGGTGGCACCGACGGATGATCCCACCAGGGCACAGCTTTCGCGCGGTTGAATATCCAGATGCATCATGTTTTCGTAAGTGGTTTCAGCAATAGTATTCGCGTACCAGAACGGCGTGTCAGCTGTGCCACGAGCGGCAAAATACACCATGGCATACACTGCCTGAATATATCCGGCATCATTAAAGTCGACATACAGACTTAAGATATTTCCACCGTCATGATCATTGGCGGTCGCCGTCCCATCACTTTCATCATCACTTGGCCACATCAGGCCAGATACATCCGGTGCATCGTCATCACCATCCGCTGCATCAAATGGAATAATATCCGCTCCATCAGTGGCCCCGGTATCGTAATCCACATAAAAACTATCCCATAAACTTTCATGATTCGTCTCAAGATCCTTCCAGACATTGCGCTCATGACCATTATTACTATAAGATCCGGCCAGATAGCCAAACGATGCTTCCACACAATCACTATTGAACCACTCATTGATATCAACACTGTCCGGTGATAGTAGATTGTAAATTCGGGCTAAATCTTCAGCGCCGCCACCAGAGACATCGCAGGCCGCATCTAAATCGTCGTTCTTGGAACCGTAATCAAAGTTACCCCATACCCATTGATAGACTAAATCCAGATCGTGTCCGTCGGTGACGGTGAGATTAGCGTAGTTATCGAGTAAGAATTTACTATCGTATAATCCCCACATTCTGCAACCAAAGCCATTTTCCGTACCTTCTTTATACGAATAACAATTATCCTTGTCTATGACATCGTCCGTCGCGGGATCAAGCTCGATCGCTCCTTGTAATAAGTCCGTCAGCCAAATATTACCTCGATCGGCTAGACCGTCTCCCGTATCATACACTCCTAAATCGCCGTCTTTATCGCCATTCAGTTGGCCCCAGAAGGGATATTCTTTACCGGCACCAGCGCCGGTTCCGGCTGACCCGGGATTAAACTCAATCACTTCCATTTCTGAAGCATGGATGTTGCGCAGCAGCTCGTTGGCCGGCAAGCGCACAATCACACCACGCTCAAAGCGCAGTTCATTGGTATCACCAAAACTTTCTGATGGATCGGGCATGGACCAGCGCAACGGCCTAGTTTCATACGAGGTATCGATGTGGGCGGCGGTGGTGACGGCACATTCACTGTTGGATTCATTCTCGTGATAAGTACAATCTTGATTCACGGGAGAACTGCTACAGTTCAGCTGGGCACAGCTAAAGCTGACCGTAGTGGTGGTTCGGCAATCTGTATTAGCTGTACAACTACGATTGGAACGAACTTCGTGAACGCCATCGTCAGCGATATCGTAAAAACAGTATTTATCATCGGTTAACGAGCTGTACAAATCGTCATCGTAATCGGCATAATGTTCACCGGGGGGGTCATTCACATAATTAGTGGTAATATCCTGACATGTGCCTCGACTCAAGATATCCGCATTTTGCAGAATATCTAAACCTGTACTCCAGGTTTCTGGTGATACACAATCAGATTCAAGCGTAATGGTGCTATCACTACAGTATCCACTGGTTGGCCAGGCATTGCAACTGATTTCAGATTCATTAAGCACTTCGCATTGGCCGCCATCGGCTGTCAGATTTTCTGTATAGCCACCGTCCGCGATAACTTCTAACACATCATGTTCATTGACACCAAACAGTGTGGAATCTGACAGAGTATAGTTTGCCCCTTGAAAACAGGTTGAACCGCTGAATGAGCCGCAGGCGGCATCACTGGTACAAATCACTCCTTGCCCCCAATCGTTGGTGGCAGTGGTGTTTGCTCCCGTATTCCAATTTTCCTCATTGCAGAACCCGGCATGTTCTAAACCTTTGGATAACAAACAATGGTAGACAGCTGATCGGCCGGAATACCCGGAAGGGTCACGCGCCGTTAAGGAGGTTTCACCTTCTAAGACATCGATGGGCCACCAGGTAATACAACGATTATTGTTCAGTGGATCGTGTTCTACACAGTAGCCTTTCCACCCCTTAAACTGGGTGCCGGATTTTTGCACATAATCACATTGCGCGCTGGTTGATTCTGGGAAGGCTCGACAAGAGCGGCTCACCGGGTTGATATCTTGGTTTAATTCCAGCACCGGCAAGAGCGAAACGTTATCTAATTGGAAGGCAAAGCCGTCAGAACCCAGGAATTCTAGAGTAGAGGTCACCGCTTCCAAGGCTTGTTCACCGGCAGCGGTATCGACTGCTCGTTCGCTGGCAGTGATTGGGCCAAGGGTATAAGTCTCCATAGCAGTGCTGAACTGGAAGACATCGAGACTGTCGATGATACTGCTAAAGAGATCATCGATAATGGTGGTATTGGTGGCCCAATCGGTGTAGGTGTTACCATAGGCATCGTCATAGCCGTAGGCATCACCACCGGTGTATTCAGCCACACTATCGAAGAAGGCGGTGCATTTTGGTTCCCCTCGGTCATCCGGATCACCACTGGTAAAACCATCACCATTTTCATCATCGTTATCGTCGGCACATTCCCAATACGATGAAGAGATGACAAAGGTTGGCATGTGAGCATTGTAGGCAGCCTCTTGGGCAGAGTTTGGTCCGATACCATTACCAATTTCATCACCGGTATCAGTGACCACCACGAGGAATTTTTTGGCGTTGGCTCGAAAGGTCAATGTCGTATTATTGTACAGCGAGTTATTCGCCACCTGATAGATGGCGTTCATGGGGTCAACCGTTGCAGACGCCGCAGTCATCAAACTGATGGCTGTTTGAAAGTCGCTCACATCATCGGTAAAATCCAAATCAATATGATTACCAAGATTGCCAGTGTCATTATCATCCATATCCACCAGAGCAAATTTGGCGTCGATACCGGCGCTGGCTAATTGTTCAGCCAAATCTGGTACCGCTGTCGCTACGGCCGTAATTTCCGTAGCCATTGAACCAGAGGTATCAATGGCGAACACGATATCCGCCTCACCAAAGCCACTGGCGAAACAATCTTTGCGGGACAGCTCGT
>CAYZUI010000046.1:0-2509 GCA_964481945.1 uncultured Gammaproteobacteria bacterium | reverse complement strand
GCACCACAGCGATAATGCCAACGATACCAAGGGCAAATTGATAGACGATGGTGATGTAGTGCTGTAGACTTTGCACCGTAGCCACACCACTAAATGGCTGCTCGAGCCTATAATTGATGCTACTAACGTACGCCGATTGACTCTCTGCCGCACTGGTAGACTGGGCGAATATAAAAACTGGAACAATCAACAGCAACGCCAACACGGTCCTTTTCATGTGCTTGATTGTACCACTTTTTTGAAATAATTACAACCAACGAAAGGAATCGATTTTCCAGGTGTTACTGACTTTTTTTAAGGTCAGTCGGGCTGTGACATTACGATAGGTGGGATCCTGTTGACCAACAATGGTTTTTTGTCGAACCGCTACGGTCACGGTGGCACCGGTGGCACCTTCCGCAAAATCCGTCAGGGTAACGCCCGTTACTGCACTGGTGACACTGGTAAACTCTGCGGCGGATTGGCTTGGATTGATCAATTTGTCGGCTTGTTTCGACATGGTTTCCGTCATCAAATAACGCGACCGTTCCACGTTCTCAAAGTTGGTGTCAGACGAATAGGAACCATAGCGTTCAGTAAAGCTACGGGCAGCTGCGGTAATCGCCTGTCGATCATTTTGTTCAACTGGCTCAACCAGTGTATCAGGTATGGTATCAGGTACTGTGGAGTTAGTGTTTATGACAGTGTCAGCCATAGGCTGATCCACCTCTGGCGGAGAATTTGTCACATTTGTATTAGTTGATCGCTGTTGCCAAGCAATAAACAATAAAACTAACGTAACCACCAATAAGACTCCGGCGGCGATAATGATTCCAATGATTATTTTTCGATTCATGAGGTTAGTTTACTGCTGATCGGCAGAATCAGCAAATTCTTTCTTAGATTGCTCAATTTCTAACAGTTGTTTCGGATCAGAAGTGACAATTTGATCTTCGGTATACGAAGCGACCACTTTAATGGCGACATGCCGCGGGCCAGCAAAAAAGATGCCTTCACCGACATTGCCTTCCAACAATAAATACTTTTCGCCATCCGTCAGCAGGAAGGTTTTCTGAATATTATCAATGGCGGCCGGTGATTGCTTCAACAAAATTTGCAGTTGCGAGTTGGTGACAATGGCCTTACCATAGGGCGACAATAAGAAATCGTTGACGTCTTGGGTGATGGTGGTAACGCCCAAATAATATTTACGGCAGCGTTTGACGAGAGCATAAATAAATTTGGCCGAATCTTCATTTTGCATTAACCACCAGGCTTCATCAATCACCAAAATACGCTTTTTCATTTTTGAACGAACGGTATTCCAGATATAGTTCACAATCGTATAAATGCCAATTGGTCGTAATTCATCTTCTAAATCACGCACGGAAAACACCACCAGTTGGTTATTCATATCAATATTGGTCGGGCTGGCGAACATGCCGGCAAAGGTGCCCTCGGTATATTTTTTTAGACGTAACACCAAATCTTTGCTCCCCTCAAACCCTTCCAGAATAGACTGAAAATCTTTCAAGACCGGCGCCTCGACCTTGGATAGATCGGCATCGGCGGTAATATCTTTTTTCGCATAGGTCTCAATTAAAGCGCGATCGAGAATAGAATCTTCCGCCGCGGTAATTTGCCCCAACATAATCCGAAGTAATCCTTTGATGGTAATGACCGCCGAGCGAATAATATCGGCTGGGCGATCGGCTCCACCCACTGGTCGCGGTAAATCGAACGGATTGATTTTGGCATCCGAGTTCAAGGAAATATTGATAAACGTGCCACCGACCGAATCAGACAAAAACTTATACTCATTTTCCGGATCAATGACGATGACATCTGTACCCATCATCAAACTGCGTAAGATTTCTAGTTTGACTGTAAAGCTTTTACCGGCACCGGACGTGGCAAAAACTACGGCGTTGGCGTTTTGTAATTTGAATCGATCAAATAAAATTAAACTGTTATTGTGCCGGTTTACGCCATAGAGAATGCCATTATCGGTGGTGAGTTCGGCAGAAATAAAGGGAAACGACGAGGCGCAGGGGGAAGAATTCATGTTAAAGTAGACTTGGACTTCATCATTACCAAGTGGCATAGTTGAATTGAAGCCTTGTTCGGCTTGATAGAAAACCCGTTTGGCTACCACTAATTTTGAACCGAATTCAGAATCTAACTTATCCATTAAGTCTTCCAATGTTTTTTCATCATCGGCGTAAACAGTGACATACAAGGCATATTGAAAGAACTTTTCCGTACCTTGGGTCAAGCTATCGCGCAACTGTTCAATGTCTTTCAAGGCTGTTTCTTTCACCGGATCACGTGGTGCCCCTTTTTCGGCGTCCGATACCAATTCAGCTTCTAGTGAGCCGACTTTCTTTTTCAGTTGTTTTAAAATAACCGCTGGCTTGACTGGATAAAAAAACATCCCCACATCCAACGGCACGTTCATCATCACAATCGACGAAAACCAACCCACCGCAATATAGCGTGGATAGGTGATCACAAACATGGTAGAGGCAAA
>CAYZUI010000045.1:0-6584 GCA_964481945.1 uncultured Gammaproteobacteria bacterium | reverse complement strand
AAGCGTATTTTGAGATAATCAAAGGCGTAACGGCCACTGGGTGTTCGGATGTAGGCGAAGAGGCTGATGGCTGCCACCGCCATAATCAAAATAACTAACCACCAGAACACTTTGATAAAATTACTTAAACCAATTAACAGCTGGGTGGTGAAAGGGATGGCGGCGTCGGATTGCTCAAGAATATTCGAAATCGGTGGTATCACGTACACAATCATCAAGATGCCAACCGTGATCATGACCGTAATAATAAACCCTGGATACACCATAGCACCCTTCACCCGACTGACCAAGGAATAATCTTTTTCTTTCTGGGTAGCCAGATAATCAAATACTTGATCCAGCCGTCCGGTCGTCTCACCGGCCCGAATCATATGAACAAAAAACTGGTCAAACACCCGAGGAAACTTGCCTAAGGCCTGGGATAATTTTGCGCCGCCGTCTACTTCCGCAGCGACATCGGCAATCACCCGCTTAAAATACACATTGGTCGTTTGCCGAGTGAGAATGCGCAACGATCGCACCACCGGAATGGTTGCGCCAATTAAGACGGCAAATTGTCGGGAAAAAAAAGTGAGGTCTCTGGCGGAAACGCGATTAAACAATTCGCGCACGACATGCAGTAATGACGAAGTCGACCGCTCACGAATTTGCAGAACAATTAATTTGCGATCACGCAATTCATCGCTGGCGGCTTGTTCAGATGGCGCTTCCACTAACCCCCGTTTGATGAGTTCCCCCTGAAAGGTGCGAGCGCGGTAAATAAAGGTGGCCATACTTAGCGCAGTGATTGTTGAAATGTCACCATACCATCATTTCGACCATTTTCCAGAACTAAGGCGATTTTATCAAAACTGTCGTGCTTGATGAAATTGATGGTGGCGGTGGTTTGCCGTAACACTTCACACGCTAACATAGGCGCTTGACCTGGTTGCACCACGGATTGAAGGGTGATGACGGCTTGAAGGGCTTGGGCTAAACTTTCTCGGATGGCCGGTTGTTCATTGGCATGAAAGACACCAACGACGGTATCGAGCACCAATTGAGTAGTGGGTGCCAAGACTTCGACAATCACTAATTTTCCCATATCCACAAATTGCAAAACCGTTTTCATGACGGCTGCATCTATCGGACAACTGACCACAATGATATCAACATCTTCTTGATAGACGCGTTCCCGCGCCGCCGGCAAATCTGGTACATCGGTACCTAGTTCGATTTGTTCGATAATGGATTGGGCATCCGTATAGGCAAATTCAATCGGCTGTTCAAAAGTCATAATGTGATGGGCCGCTGTTTGATTATGTTCTTCAATCAAACTGGTAATGAGTGCACTTTTGCCTGACCCATAGCTTCCCGCCACAATAATTAAACCTCGTTGAATTTCAATGCACTGTTTGACCGCCTCATGAATCGTCCAGCGGGATAAGGGTGGCACGGTCGTGGGAATCAGCCGGAACGTTAAACTGTAGTTGCCCTGTTGCGCATAGGTATGAATTTTGTACCGAGCCTTGCCTTTCAGGGTAATGGCTGTGACAAAATCTTTTTTGAGCTCCAATTGTTGTAACTGGGCATCGGTCAGCATGGCACGAATAACGGTTTGAATAAAATCATTCGTCAACAACAGTTCATCAGTGAGGGCTTGCAGTTTACCGCCGATCCGAATACTGGGAGGGTTGGCGACTGTTAAATGTAAATCTGATCCCTTATATTCTGATAAAGTAGCTAGGAGCTTGGTCAGACGTAATTCGGTGGCGCTATCGAGTGTCGTCATAGTTATGATTTGGTGGCATTCCACACCTCTTCCAGCGTCGTCAATCCACGCAGTGCCTTGATTAAACCATCTTGTCGTAAATTAAACATACCCTGATGCTGAAATTCGACGTGTACCCGTTCTTGATCGTTAATCACTCCATCCCCAATTAATTTCTGTAGTGTTTTCGTGTTCTCTAACACCTCCACGATGGCCACCCGACCATGGTAACCGGTATCTTCGCAATAACTGCAGCCCTTGCCTTGGTACAGAGTATAGGGTGGCAACAATGAAACATCATGCGGTAAGTAACTCACCGGCATGGTTTTAATTTCGGCCGCAATCTCCTGCTCACGATTTTTATCAACTTGAATACGTTGTTTGCAGTGTTCACAAATTTTGCGGACTAAGCGTTGCGCCACTAATATGCTTAAGGCACTGGCCACCAAAAATGGTTCTACCTTCATATCCACCAAGCGCGGAATGGCACCAAAAGCGTCATTGGTATGTAAGGTGGATAACACTTTGTGGCCGGTGAGGGCGGCATGAATGGCTAGCTCGGCTGTTTCGTTATCGCGCACTTCACCCACCATAATAATATCTGGATCCTGCCGCAACACCGAACGTAAACCATTAGCAAAGGATAAGCCAATCTCTGGATGCATTTGTGATTGGGCGATACCGGGCAAATTATATTCCACCGGATCCTCCAGAGTGATAATATTGACCCCCTCTTTATTCAATAACATCAGCATAGAATACAACGTTGTGCTTTTACCCGAACCGGTTGGTCCCGTGACCAAAATTAATCCATGCGGCTCCAGTAAATGCTGTTTGATTCTGGCCAGATTATGATCTTGAAAACCCAGCTGTTCCAACGTCACCACGCTAGCCGTGGTATCTAAAATCCGCATGACGATTTTTTCATTATCCAACAAAGGCAGCGAAGATACCCGAAACTCAATGTCGCGCCCCTCAAAACGCATTTTGAACCGGCCATCCTGGGGCAGACGAGTTTCATCCAGTTTGAGATTGGCTAAGACCTTAATGCGGGCTACCAACGACTTATGCACCTTAAGCGGTAATACTAACGAAGTATGCAAAATTCCATCCACCCGATAACGTACGCGTGATTCCTTACCCACTGGTTCTATATGTACGTCAGATGATTGCCCTTCAATGGCATGTTTCAAAATCACTTGCACCATTTTTGTGACCGGTGCGGTATGCACGACCTCTGTTTCTGAAGCGGCTTGATTCGTACCCAGGTCAATTTCATCCGTGGCGGTAGTGGCAATAGCGGTTTGGACAGCTTCATCCAAATTACCATATTGGCGCAAGGCCTGATGCACCGATTGTGACGTAGCGCTAAAATACTGGAAGCGCAATTTTTGTTGACGACCAATAAAATCTAACACCTCCACTGCCCGATAATCTTCTGGTGAAACACAAGCCACACTGACGATGCCATTTTCTAGTTTGAACGGTACTAATTGGTAGTTCTCGGCAATTTCCGGAGGAACGAGCTGTAACACATCATTCGCTATCTGTTGACCGGTTAAATCCACATAGGGAATGTTTAACAACTCGGCTTTAGCTTTGGCTTGCTGCTCTGGTGTCTGTGTAGCCGGAGCGGTCACAGGAGCGGTCATATAAATGGGTTGGTGTTGCCGAAGGTGCCGGTAGAAACTGTTGTGGCAGATTCATTACCACTGGCATCGCTAGCGGTGACGCTATAGTAATATGGTACCCCGGGAACAATGGTGGTATCCCGAGCCGAAGTCACAGTGGCATCATCGGTGCGTAATATCTGCTCTCCCAGTTTGCCTGGTGCGGTAGAACGATACACTTGATACCGTACCACATCGCTACTGCTACTAGATTGCCATGTTACCAATAAACCGGAATCGCTCCCCTCGGTCAGCGAGTCTATGGCTATGATCTGGGGTGGGGCGGGAGGTGTACGATCGGTTGGAATGACGGATATAATTTCACTCCAGTCAGAGTAGACTAACGTTGGCTCACTGGTGTTACGGTAAGACCGTAAACGATAGTAATACACTTGATCGTTCTCAACGGTGAGATCAAACCATTGGCCAGTAGCTGGTAAGGTTGTATCGTTGACGAGAGTTTGTTTTTGCATGGTACTGTCTTTACTGCGGGCAATTTCTATCCCATCATATAACTGACCGAGCGGTTGTACCCAAGTGATTAAGATGCGATTACCCAGTTTCGTATCGAGTGCGGTTAGTTTGGTTGGCGGCAACGGTATCGTCAACTGATTGGCTATACCACGTACCTGGACAATTCGCTCGACTGCATATGTCTGACGTTGATTGAGCCATTGGGGTGATAAAATTCCAGCGGTGGGTAAGGTGGTGATGACAGGCAAATCAATCACACTGGCAGCGGTCTGCTGCACGGTGGTGTACTGTTCTGCCCGGCGCACTAATAATAAGTTCACCACACCGTAGCCCGTAAACAAGGCTGTGATAGTCAGTAAAAAAATAATGAGCCAGCGGATCATAAGGTCAGGCGGCGTTGATAGGTTTTGAGCACGAAGGTATAGGCAGCGCTGCCTGAATTATAGGTTAATGATTCTAATTTCAGTAAATGCGGATACTGCTCAATCCGCGATAACAAGGCTTTATAATCATCGTAACTGACAGATTCACTGGCAGCGGAAATATTCAAACTTAAAGTGACGATTTCATAGATTGGATTATCAGTATCGGTTTCACCGGCCACCGCTACATTGACACTTTGGATGGTATAGGAAGTCCCTTGCAGCAACTGCTCCACTTCCGCATAGACCGGTCCGCTGGCATAATCTTGTGGCAGAGTCACATCAATCGCCCGGATAATACGTTGATCTAATTCGGCGTACTCCTGCTGCATCGTGGCCAGGTCTTGAATGTAGGTGCGTCGTTGCTCCAACACCGTGGTCATATTGCGGTATTGTAAGGTACCAGCCGATTGCATCCGTTCGTACTGCGGCCAGATGAAAAAATTAGTCATGACCATGGCCATCACACCAAATACGCCTAAAGCCACGTAGCCGTAGGCGTGTTCCAACCAGATATTAAACTGTTCCAACCAATTTTTATTCTCCATACTGTACTATTTTTGGATCCACTTGCAAACTAATGGTAAAATGGACATTCCCGGCATCGGCTGAACGTGTAGCCGTCGACACGGTAATAGCTTGGACTTCCGCCAAATCTTGGAGCACGGCAATTTGTTGAGCAATGGTATTGTAGTCTGGCGCCACTGCATCCAAATTCATGGCACCGGTGTTGCTGCCAGAAAAATTTGTATAGTACACGGTTGGTAAGGTGTATTTTTCCAACCAGGCAAACCATTGCGTCCAATAGACATGGTCGTCCAACAAATCTTGGATGGCCAAGAGTGTATCGCTCGTTGTGTTGATATCGTTTTGCAGCGTACGATAACTTAAGATGGTGGCATCCAGTGTGGCTAATTCTGTTAAGGCCGTATGCGTCCGCCAGACATAGAACGCTTGATAACAAACCATGGCGAGATAGATAACCGTGAAGGCCATCACCGTGAGTGTGGCGGTACGAAATAAGCGAAAGACTGCGCCAGCCTGGTGCAAAGGAGTATGGAGCGCATTGGGCAAGAGATTTAAACTCACCAAACTGGGAGTTGGCGCTGCTGGATCGGTAGTTTCGCCGCGCATACCGCTGACATTTTGCGCAACGATTTGACCAACATTTGTCGCATGATGTGCGGCAGCGGTCACCGGGGCTGCAGGAGTTGCAGGAACAGCCGGAGCTGCGGGAATTGCTGGAGCTGCCTTTGGAACAACGACGGGCTGTTGGGGCAATTCCCCGCCTGCAACGCTTGCGCTAGCATTGCGGGCAGGATGAATTGCCATCACCGGAGGCGGAGGAGCCGGCGGTAGGTGTCGTTCCGGTAAAGCGGCTGGTTTAGGTTGTTGGGGCGATTCGTGAATTGCCCGTACTGGTGCCGGTGGAGTTGCCTGTACAGGACTAGGTGCAGCCTTATGAAAAAAGCCTAAGAGGTTGCCTTGTTTCTCCTTGACCGGTTTGATCGGTTGAGACGGTGTCTCTGTGTGCGGATTGGTATACTCAATTTCATAGCCAGACTGCTTTGGCTTGTCTTTGCCACCATCAGATTTAACGAAATCAACGGCCATAGCGTTTAGACGATTTCACGCATGGCTAAGCCAACCGCAATTGACATGCGTGGTCCAATTTCAGTTAACACTGGCTTTAAATCCACCGGATAAATAACCCGGGCCCACGGATCACCAATAATGACTTTCGTATTTAACAGCTGCGTCAGATAGTTCGGTAAATTCGGCAACCAGGCAGAACCGCCGGTGAGCACGATTTTTTCTATTCTGGCTGGACTTTGATTATGGTAGAGGTTCAAGACATATTTAATTTCATTCACCACCGACGACACCATAAATTCAATCCGTTTGGGAATTTGATTGCCACCAACTCCGGAGGAAATTAATCCGAAATCGCGTTTAAATTGTTCTGCTCGATCGGCATCCACATTTAAACTGCTGGCAATGGTTTTGGTAATGGTTTGACCACCTAAATCGATGCTGCGATTCACCACTGGCACACTGGCGACGACGACACTAATGCTGGTAGTGGTGGCACCAATATCGACAATCATCACTGGGGCTCGATCGTGCCCCACCAGGGATCGCTCTAAGGCAAAGGCCTCCGTCTCCAGCTTCACTAAATTCAACCCCGCCATTTTGAACAGCTCAACGTAGTGACCCACCAGATCAACCGGGGCGGCAGTCAGTAAGATTTTTTTATACTTCTTGGGT
>CAYZUI010000044.1:0-2400 GCA_964481945.1 uncultured Gammaproteobacteria bacterium | reverse complement strand
TCTGTATGTTCCCAAAGGTGTGACCGTAGATGCCCCCATGCAAGCCTATTTTCGCATGAACGCCCAAAACATGGGTCAATTTGAACATACCTTGATTATTATTGAGGAAGGCGCCGAAGCCCATTATATCGAGGGTTGCTCTGCGCCAAAGTACGGCACCAGTTCACTCCATGCCGGCTGTGTGGAAGTGTTCGTGGGCAAGGATGCCCGGTTCCGTTATTCGAGTGTGGAAAACTGGAGCAAGGATACGTATAACTTGAATACCAAACGGGCGTTAGTGGCGGCGGGTGGCAGGATGGAATGGGTGGGCGGCAACATGGGCAGCTGTGTCACCATGCTCTATCCCTGCAGTATCTTGCAAGGTGAGCGTGCCCACGCTGAACATCTCGGTATTGCCTTTGCCGGAGCCGACCAAGTCCAAGATACCGGCGCCAAAGTGATTCACAGCGCTCCCCATACCACATCCAGCGTGATTATGAAAAGTATGAGCAAAGATGGTGGCAAATCAGTCTACCGTGGATTATTAACCATTGCTCCCCGAGCCAAAGGCAGTATCGCCAAAGTCAAATGTGATGCCTTACTACTGGATGAACAATCCATTTCGGAAACGGTTCCAGATATGAATGTGCAGACCGGTGATGCCACCATTGCGCACGAAGCCACGGTTGGTCAAATTGGCGAGGAAGAAGTGTTCTATTTAATGTCACGCGGATTAACGGAACAAGCCGCTCACGCTTTGGTGGTAAATGGCTTTATTGAACCGATTGTGAAATCATTACCGCTGGAATATGCGGTGGAGATGAATCGTTTAATTGAATTAGAAATGGAAGGGTCCGTCGGATAATATGGCAAAACGTCTAGTGATCGATGGATCACAACCATTCGTAGAATTACAGGTGGCACCAAATACAACGCTCGATGCTGTCGTTGTGCTGCAAGATTCCGCTAAAATAAAATGTGTGGCCTACTTACAATCTGATAGTGTCATTCGTTGGCACAGTGCCGTTCTTGGGGGTACGGTAGAATGTGAAATTATTTCTTATCATATTGGTCGTGGCAGTAACAGTACTCATACAGGAATTTTTGTTGGTCATAACCATGACAAATTTATTCTGAATTATTGGAGTGAACATCAGGGTGAACAAACGACCGGTCATATTAACGTGCACGGAGTGTTATTCGATGCAGCCTATACAGATTTTAAAGGAAACGTAAAAATATTAAAATCCGGTAGGCACACGGCGGCTTCACTGAATGAACACACGTTGTTACTCGGTGATAAAGCCAGAAGTGATTCTGTGCCCCAACTCGATATTCACACCAATGCCGTCAAGGCTGCCCATAGCTCGGGCATGAGCCGGATTGATCAAGAGCAATTATTTTACTGTGCCAGCCGCGGTATACCGCAACAGCAGGCGGAACAAATGATCGTGGAAGGTTTTTTAGCTGAATGTATTACTGACCAAGCCATCGCCCAACTATGTTCAAAGATGATTTCCCCATCTTAGCGCAATCAAACATTGCCTATCTTGATAATGCCGCGACGGCACAAAAGCCAGCCGTGGTCTTGGAGGCCATGGATCAGTTTTATCGTACCACCAACGCCAATGTCCATCGTGGCCTGTATCGCTGGAGTGAAGCAGCTACTGCCCAGTACGAGCAGGTGCGTGAGAGGGTGCAGCAATTTATCCATGCCCAAGCACGCGAGGAAATTATCTTTACTAGTGGGACGACCGCCTCATTAAACACCATTGCCCAGTCGTTAGGTCAATTACTGCTGCAACCAGGTGATGTTATTTTATTATCTCAACTGGAACATCATAGTAACTTAGTGCCTTGGCAACTTGTCGCCGAACGCTACCATGCCAAGTTGCAGTTTTTTGATGGGTACACTCTACCAGATTTATCTGAACGAATTAAAATCATTGCTCTGGCGCATATCACAAACAGTGCTGGGGCCATTTTACCGATTGCCGAGATTATTCAGATGGCTCACCAAAAGAACATACCGGTGGTGGTGGATGCCGCCCAATCCGTACCGCACCAGTCGGTGGATGTGCAAGCGTTAGATTGTGATTTCCTGGCGTTCTCGGCGCATAAACTGTGTGGCCCAACTGGTGTGGGGGTACTGTATGGGAAAAAAGCTTGGCTGGAACAAATGTCGCCGGTATTTGGGGGTGGCGATATGATTCGCACCGTGACGCTACAACACTCCACCTGGGCGGAATTGCCGCACAAATTTGAAGCCGGCACACCGAATATTGCCGGGGTGATTGGCTTGGGTGCGGCAGTACAGTATCTCACCAGAATTGGTATGGATGTGATCCAACAGACCACCGCAACTGTCCATAGGTATTTGGTAGGGGAATTGAAGAAATTAGATTTTATTAAACTATTCGG
>CAYZUI010000043.1:0-2162 GCA_964481945.1 uncultured Gammaproteobacteria bacterium | reverse complement strand
CACCCCAACCCTCTTCTCCTTCTTTAGGAGAAGAGGGAGATTCATTTTACACTTCCCTCTCCTGAAGAAGGAGAGGGTGGCCGTAGGCCGGGAGAGGTCTTAAAAATAACCCGCTGGATTTACTTGTATTTCGCCACGTCGCACTTCGATATGGAGATGATCACCAGTCGCGTTCCCGGAACTACCTACCGTACCTATTACTGTGGAATTATAGACAACCTCACCTACATTCACATATGTATCTTGTAGATGAGCATACAGGGTTGAAATCTGTTCAGGGTGAGATGGATGCGCAATCACAATTTTATTGCCGTATGGTCCGGTATGCGTGACTTCCGTGACGATGCCATAGAACACCGCGTGCACTGGTTGCCCAGTCCGTGTATCGATATCCATGCCCGGGTGATCAACTGAAAACCCTCGGCTTAGTTTTGTAATTTGGGTTGGCCAGTGTAGGGTAGAATCTGGCAATGTGATCAGTGAGCCATCTACAAAACCAACAGTAGAAATATAGTGGTGTGGGGTAATCACTGGTGGTTCAGCGGATGCTGGTGTAACGGCGGTAAGTAATGCGGCCAGTAATAAACTAGACATAACCGTCGTAGGATAACATAAAACCAAACCCCCGCACAAGCGGGGGTTTGGTTTTATTGAGGTTTAGAGACTCAAATCTACAGCACTGAGATCAACTTCTTCTTCTGGCCGGGCTTGTGGCTTCGGAGCCGAAGTCATTGAGTCAGATTGACGGGGGCGAGAACGCATACCCTCTGGTTCATAGATTTTGAGGTTCACGCGAGCATGGTGTTTGGCACCAACTACCCGTAACAACGTGCGGATAGATTTAGCGGTTTGACCTTGTCGGCCAATCACTTGACCGAGATCAGCTGGATCAACCTTTAAGGTAATGAGTACGCCCATTTCATCAACGGTGCGTTCTGATGTAACGCCTTGTGGGTTGTCCACCAGGGCCTTTACAACGTATTCAACAAACTCTTGATCTTTTTCCATAACAGATCGTTACTAATAACTTTTTAAATAGCGTAGCAGTAGTATACTATGCCTTTTTGCCGGTGACAACACGGAGTTTTTCACCGGTAATCACGCCTTGCGTAATCAGCAAATTGTGCACCGTATTGGAGGCTTGAGCACCCTTATCCAACCAATATTTGATGCGTTCTGTTTTGAGTGAAACAGCCGCCGGATTGGTGTGTGGATCCATATGGCCTAAAGTCTCGATGGCCTTAGACATCGGGGCCCAGTCTTTTTCTTGAAGAACCAGACGATAGGTTGGCCAGTTCTTGCGACCATGCCGAGCGAATCGAATAACAAGCATGTGACAATACACTTAACTTAATAAATTAGAGCCCGGCTACTATATCTGATATACTAGGCTATGTCAACCTTCCAATACCAATATGTTACCTACCTATAATACCATTGCCAGTTTAGCTTGGCGCCAGTACCTGAATCGGTTTGACGTGATTCTCTTCAGTCAAACGGTTTTTAATCTGCCCGTGTTAGCGTTGGTCTGGTACATCAAACAGTGGTTCCCTTTACCAGGGGGAGAAGTTGTCCTGACAGCCTATTGGCCGAACCTACCCATCCAACTGGCATTGGATTACGGTGCAGGTATCATCACCAGCATTGCTGTCATTATGATCATTCTGGCAATGCAGCTGGCTGTAAAAAGACAACCAATCAATTTTGCTTACATTTTTGGCGCCGCCCTCCGATTATACCCATGGGTAATTTTATTATCGTTGGTCGAATTAGTTCTGACGGTATTAGGGCTTTCACTATTTGTTTTGCCGGGCTTGCTAGTGACTATTCTTTTATCCATGATGGTGCCAACCTATGTCTGGTACAAACTGTCACCCTGGCAAGCATTGGTACGCAGCATCCAACTCGTTCGAAAGAATTTTTGGTCAAACGTTTTTTATATTTTGTTAACACAATTATTGATCACTCTGGTGATTATGGTTACGACTTGGGGCTTGCCAACGACACTATGGTTTAATATCTTCAGCGCCTGGGTGGGAGCAATTTGTGCCAGCTTTTACACGGTGTTCGTCACGATATTGATGACGTTGAATGAGAAACAACCGAAACAACAATAAAATCTGTAGAGACATGCCATGGCATGTCTCTACAGATTTTTTATT
>CAYZUI010000042.1:0-8365 GCA_964481945.1 uncultured Gammaproteobacteria bacterium | reverse complement strand
GGCGGACCGGAAAGGAGACCTGACCCGTCTGCCTCCTCCGATCCGCCGCACATCACCACTTGGTTGTTGGGTATCGAAATTGTTCTTTGCAATAAGAGGAGAACTTGAGATAATTCTGGTTCTGGCAAACCTCTCCTCTCTTCCTCAGTGAGTATCACACTGTGGTACGTATTGAATGAAGACATTCAACTCAAAAATTGCTATACTAGGCTTATGACATTAACATTCAACTCCATTAAAAAAAGTATCGTGCCTATTCTTGAAAGCAATGATATCAACTATGCTGGGTTGTTTGGATCATACGCCCGTAATGAACCCACCGATGATAGTGATATTGATTTATTGGTATCTTTTTCTAAACCAGTCAGTTTACTGACAGTATGTCGAGTTGAACGTAATCTGTCTGAAGTATTACAAAAAAAAGTGGATTTGGTTACAAAGGGAGCTTTAAGTCCCTACATTAAACCCTACATTATGAAGGACTTGCAAATAATTTATGAAAAAAAGTGACCGACCCTATTTGCAACACATCCTTAATGCGATAGAACAGATCGAAGTGTACGCACAAGAAGTTACGTATAATGATTATATCCAATCTCCTTTGTTACAAGATGGTTATATTCGTCAACTCGCTATCATTGGTGAGGCGAGTAATCAATTATCGAATGAATTAAAAGAAACCTCTCTGGATATTCCCTGGACTGACATCGTTGCCATGCGTAACAAATTAGTGCACGAATATTTCGGCGTTGACCTATCAACGGTTTGGGCAACTGTACAAAATGATCTTCCAAACCTTAAGACATTTGTTTTAAAAAAACTTCATTAACTCTCCTCTCTTCCCCATTACACACCAAACCGTTGGTGTAGAGTGGAAAAGGATAAATGCATCTTGACATAAGTGCCGCTATACTATAAAGTAAGAATATCTTACTTTATTATGTAACTATTCTTATGACCACTATCAAACAAATGGAAATTACCAGCGTATCATCTAAAGGCCAAGTGGTGATCCCTGGGCCAATCCGCAGATCATTAGGCATGAATAACGGTACCAAGCTTTTTGTTTTAACTGATGGTACAAATGTTCTACTCAAACCTTTGCCAACTAGTCGTTTAACAGAGTTTAGAAATTTAATTCACGCTAGTCGTCAACTAACTCAACAACGTTCTTTAAAAAAGAAGAGTCTACCTGTCTTAATCAGGCAAATACGATATGCGGATAGTGCTTGATACAAACGTACTTATCTCTGGAATATTTTGGAAAGGTTATCCATACACCGTTTTGGAGTTGTGGGCTGAAAAAAAATTGACCGTGTTGGTTACGCCAGAAATTGTACAAGAATACTATGGGTTATTGCAACGCATGGATCCAGCAAGTACTATCGCTAAACAGTGGATGATGTTTATTGTTGAACACACAGCAGTAGTGGCCAGCAGTCATGAAATCAGAATATGCCGCGATCCCTTTGATGATATGTTTATTAATTGTGCAGTGGTGGGTAAGGCCAAATATATTATTAGTGGTGACAAAGACCTCTTAAGCTTAAAACGAGTTTTTGGAATTCCAATTGTTAAACCTAGACAATTTCTTTCAATGAGAGCTTGAAATAAATCTGGTTCTGGCAAACCTCTCCTCTCTTCTTCAGTGAGTATCAAAATGTTTGGTACTAAGTGATAGAAGAACACCTCTCCCTAACTCTCTCCTATTCAGGAGAGGGAATTTTTATAACCAAAACCCCTTCCTGAATAGGAAGGGGTAGGGGTGGGTGTTGCCGACAATTCGTTACCCGTTGGCAATCCCTTTGGCAAGCATGGCTTCTTCAATCCGCTTGGCGGCATGAATGTAAGCCGCGGTGCGCATATCGCAATTATATTTTTCCTTGGCTGCCCACACGGCATTGAAGGAATCCACCATAATTGGTTCTAATTTTTCTAATACTTCTTTTTCAGACCAATAGTAATTGTAGGCATTTTGGACCTGCTCAAAATACGATACGGTCACGCCACCGGCGTTGGCCAAAATATCTGGCACCACAATGATGCCTTTCTTGAATAGTTTTTCATCCGCTTCTGGGGTGGTTGGACCATTGGCTAATTCCACCACCGCTTTACATTTTAACTTTCCAGCATTCTCTTTCAAAATTTGGTTCTCCAGGGCGGCCGGCACCAAAATGTCGCATGGTGTGGTCAGAATTTGCGCATTAGTGACATTTTTGGCTCCAGGGAAATTCTGTACAGAACCGGTTTTGGCTTTGTGTTTCTCCACCACCACTGGATCTAATCCTTTTGGATTCACAATCCCACCACGTGAATCGGACAGACCAACAATTTTGTAGCCTTTCTTGGTTAAAATTTTTGCCATGTAGGAACCCGCATTACCAAAGCCTTGAATGACAACAGTCAAACCTTTTTTTCCGCCGGAGGCGGATCCGCCTTTGGCGGACATTCTTTTGGCTAGTTCTAAGGTGACATACACACCACCTTGGGCTGTGGAGTAACCACGACCAGCTGAACCACCAACCGCTAATGGTTTCCCAGTAATCACTCCGGGCATTTGGTGACCATGGAGCGTGTTAAATTCATCTAACATCCAGGCCATAATTTTTGGGTTGGTATACACATCTGGGGCCGGCACATCAATGTCTGGTCCAATATCACCACGCAAGTTGCGAATAAAACCACGTGATAATCGTTCCAATTCGCGTTCGGACAATTTCTTTGAATCAACCGTTACGCCACCTTTACCGCCGCCTAAGGGAATACCCACCGTGGCACATTTGAACGTCATCCAGAAGGCCAGAGCCTTTACTTCACTAATATCGGTAGCGGGGTGAAACCGAATGCCGCCCTTATTTGGGCCACGTGAATTATCGTATTGCACGCGATAGGCTTCAAAAATTTTCACACTACCATCATCCATGCGTACCGGCACAGAGAAATGAATCTCCCGCTTTGGCATCTTTAAACGAGCATGCACAGTGGAGTCGAGCCCCATCAATTTAGCGGCTTTATCGAGCTGCTGCTGGGCAGACTTAAACGGGTTGACTTTGGCCATAGCGAATAATCACTAATAAGATCGGGCGTATTGTACGCCTAGCTATTATATTCCGCAAGAGCTAGTTTTAAGAGCTCCAATGAACGCTTTAAATCTTTATTATTCAGCATAAAGGCTAACCGCACTTCCCGTTTTCCTTTGCCAGGTGTGGCATAAAATCCGGCGGCTGGCGCCAGTAATACAGTTTCATTCTTGTCATGAAAGTCATTGATCATCCAGGTGGCAAAATGATCGGCATCGTCCACTGGTAAACCAATAATAATGTAGAAGGCTCCTTCCGGTTTGGAAAACGTAATGTGGGGAATCTGTTTCAACCCTTGGTAAACCACTTCACGGCGCTGACGAAACTCCTGAACAATGCTGGTCGTATATTTTTTTGGATTTTTGAGCAGTGGCACCAGTGCTTCTTGCTCAATACTGGCCACAGATAATCGAGCCATCGCCATTTTCAAGACTGACGCAATCACGTCTTGGTTGTGGCTGGCTACTACTCCAATACGAGCGCCA
Organism: uncultured Gammaproteobacteria bacterium; assembly: GCA_964481945.1. Lineage (GTDB taxonomy): Bacteria > Patescibacteriota > Patescibacteriia > UBA9570 > UBA9570 > UBA9570. Next base: position 4,800 of record CAYZUI010000042.1, on the reverse strand, counting down.
CAGACATTGAACCGTTTTGAAGCACTGTCCAGCACTACGGCTTGCTGACGAATGGCCGGAAAATCCATGATCGAATAATGTTTGCTCTCAAAAGCAAACTCGCGATAGACTTCATCCGACAAAATAAACAGTCCATACTGCTTGGCGATTTTAACCAGACGCGCCAATTCTTTTTTACTAAAGATTGTTCCCGTGGGATTCGATGGATTACAAATCAAGATGGCCTTGGTCCGTTTGGTGATGGCTCGTTTGATCACGGCCGCACTGGGCAAATGAAATCCGGTTTTGATATCCAGTGTCACTGGACGAAGTGTGACATTGGCCAAGTCCGCAAAGCTGTTGTAGTTTGTGTAAAACGGCTCAAAGACAATCACCTCATCGTTTGGATCACACACTGCCTCTAGGGCAAAAATAATCCCTTCCGAACCGCCACTGGTAATCACGATATCTTTGGCAGCAAATGAAATACCTACTTTCTTGTAATAGGTTGACCAGGCTTCGAGTGATTCTTCTAGCCCCTTGGATGGTGCGTAGGCAATGGTATGAGGGTGAAACTTACGCACGCCTTTATAAAAATCCTTATGCGTGGGTAGGTAGTCCAACACCGCGTGGTAAAAATCGATGTGCGTGGGAAGGTCGGGCTGACCAATGTTCAAATGGTAAACTCTGATACCCTGTTTTTTTCTGGCTTCAGCTGTAGCAGCCAGTTTACGCAGTGGTGAGGCTTGAAGATTTTTGGCTCGAGTTGATACTGGTGGTGTTTTCATAATTCGTACTCATGATCGAATAAAATGATGGCCAGAAGTCACTTCCCAATCTTGATCGATGGAAACGTCCTTGCCATCTTTTTTACCTAAATAGGTATAACATGCCAACGCCGCTTTGCAACCCTCCCCAGCCGATACGACGACTTGCTTATAATTGCTGGTTGTGATATCTCCCGCCGCAAAAATACCCGCCATACTTGTGGTACAATCGGCTTGAACCATCACCTCGTGTTTTTCATTCATCGCCACAACCCCATCCAACCAACTGGTCCGAGACATAAAGCCAACATTGATACACAGGGCGTCCACTGCCAAGCGTTGCGTTGGCTGGTTCGGCCCTTGAGCAACAGTAATTCCGGTGATCCACTTTGTCCCATGCACTTGTTTCAGTTCGGCATTCAACACTTTTGTCACATTGGCCTGTTGCTCCATTTTATCCAGCAGGATCGTTTCGGCTCTAAACCGGTCACGCCGATGGATTAAATATACTTGCTTGGCAATGTCCGCTAACAGGTTCACCGATTCAATGGCCGAGTTGCCTCCACCAACGACGGCCACCGTTTTATTATGTAAGGCATCGGCCAGTAGAGCGGTTGAGTACGTTACCCCTTTCCCCACCAAATCCACTTCACCCGGTACACCCAAACTCCGTGGCGTTAAACCAAACGCTAAAATAACACTGCGCGCTTGAACTTGGGTCGTCACGCTGTATCCTACAGAAAAAAGTCCACCGGGTAATGGTTTGAGTGTCTGAACGTCGCCCAAGACAAATTCTGCACCATAGGATACGGCCTGGTCTTTAAACCGTTGCATTAAAGCAAAACCGTCAATGGCACCCACCCCGGGATAATTTTCAATGACGGTAGTAGTAGCTGCCTGACCACCTAAGTCTTTTGAGATAACTAACGTGCGTAATTTTCGCCGGGCTGTATACAAAGCAGCCGTTAAACCGGCTGGGCCGCCGCCGACAATAACCACGTCATACGGCTGCATCGATGGCTGCTTTGAGGTCCGCCTTGGTTTGCATGCCAATCATTTGTTGTACTGGCTGACCATTCTTGAACAAGATCAACGTGGGCACGCTCATTATTTGGTACTGTGCTGGAGTCGATTCATTTTCATCTACTTCTAGTTTGCCAATTTTCACGCCTTTACCGTCATATTCTGTAGCGAGCTCTTCCACGATCGGTCCAAGCAGTTTGCACGGGCCGCACCAACTTGCCCAAAAATCTACCAAAACGGGAACTTTCGCGTCGAGTACTTCACTCTTAAAATTTGCGTCTGTGAATGTTTGTGCCATATCGGTATGTTACCATCTTACCTTATTTTGATCAATTTTACTCGCTTAATCTTGTGCTCCTCCGCTTCTTCAATAATCGCTTTCACCTTATGCAGTGTCACCTCATCACCTTTGGCTGGCACCGCGCCGAGTTGTTTCAGAATCACCCAGGCAATTGTTTTATGAGCATCCTCTAAGAGATCCACTTCTAAAATTGGTTCGATCTCTGCTACGGTTGTGTCTGCGTCCACCAAAACGGTTTTTGTGTTAATCCGTTTAATATGCCGCGGCAGGGTATCTTGCTCGTCGGCTATTTCACCAACGATTTCCTCCAAGACATCTTCCAGGGTGACAATCCCTCGCGTCTCACCGAATTCACTCACCACAATAGCGATGTGCTTATACTGGTGTTGAAAATCGCGTAACAACGATAACACGGTCTTTTCTTCAGGAATATAGACAGCCCGTTGCACCAGTTTTTTGAAATCTAATGATGCCGCCTGGCCATTCGCACCCACCAGAGCTTCCATAACATCTTTGGTGTAGATGATGCCAACCATTTTATCAATATTGCCAGTATAGGCCGGGAAGCGGGAAAAACCTGTCTCCGTTATAATCCGTAATAATTCTTCAGCTGACAACGATAAATCTAACGCTACAACATCGCTCATTTGTGTCATGACACTCTCGACCGTCACGTTGTCCAGTGTAAATACATTTTCAATCATGGTTTGTTCATCCACCGCTACCGCTCCAGCTTCCGCCCCCATATACACCATGGCTTTCACCTCTTCTTTCGAGACCGACTTTTGGTATTCTCCACCACTAATGGTGTGCACCAGTCTGGCAATGGCTTCAAAAATAAATGTCAACGGAGTTAAGCTATAGATCAAAAAAGCTGTGATTGGGGCTGACCAGCGAGCAATTCGATCGGCGTGTTTTTGGGCTAAGGCCTTTGGTACAATTTCACCCACAATTAAAATCATAAACGTCATCACGCCGGTGGCCAGACCAACTCCCAGACTACCAAACCACTGAATAGCCACAGCCGTAGCTACGGCTGATGCGGCAATATCAACCAGGTTATCTGCCACCACCACTGTGGCCAGCAATTTTTGTGGATTGGCCTTTATTTTTGCCACCCGTTGCGCTTGCCGCCCAACCTTCCCCCGCCTCTCCATCAAACTGCGCAGCCGGACCTCACTTAATGAAAAGAAGGCAATCTCTAAGGCCGAAAAGAAGCCAGATAAAAGGATTAACACCGCTAATAAGACAATGATAGACATGGGTAAGGATTTTAGCAGATAAACTACGTTCAATCAACCCGCCCCATACTACTAACCCTCCGCCTCAAGCGGGTGAGTTAGTACGTCTTGGTCCAAATAATGCACTGCCCAATCGAACGATGGTCGCGCCTTCTTCCACCGCCATTTCCCAATCACCACTCATCCCCATTGATAGTTCCTGCAAACCTAACTTCATCTGCAGTTGTTTCATCATCCTAAAGTCCTGTCTGGTTTGATCTTTGGTCTGTTTAGCTGTAATGGTCATGAGCCCATCTACTTGGATGTTTTTCATCGTACGTATTTGCCTGAAGGCAGTTTCAAGTTCGTTCGGCATGAAGCCATGTTTCGCTGGATCACGACTAACATTCACCTGCAGAAACACATCAATCGGTTTATTGGTGTTCTGGATAGCATTAGCCAACTTCAAGCTATCGACCGTTTCAATACAATCAAAGGCTTCCACTACTTCTGCGACTTTGTTGGTTTGGAGGTGGCCAATGAAGTGTTTCTCGATACCGGCCGGCAGGAGCGGTAACTTGGTTTTGGCTTCTTGCCAACGGTTCTCGCCGATCAAATCAATCTGGCGATCACGCAGTACTGAGAGAACATGTTCAATCGGTATAGTTTTAGTTACAGCCATAATTCGCATGCTGTTATAATAGCAAAGCTTGACCAAAATAACCTATAGTATATACTTATAATAGTATTATATAGATATATATGAAAGTCCTCTTTTCGCTTGATACTGCTATCATCACCGAACTTAAACGTCGTGTTACTGTACGAAAACGCAGTGAATTAATTGAACAGCTACTTTCCGACTATTTTCATCACGAGGATGAAAAAAAAGGGTGGAATAGTTTCCGTTCACTCAAAAAATCTTACAACAAAAAAACTGATCCTATTCATTTGGGATCGGTACAGTGGCTAAGCCAAGATCGACGATCACATTAACGTTATGTCAGACTCACGACTACTGGTTTTAGATGCTTCGATTGTACTGGCGCATATCCTAGATGAAACTGAACACGAACGTCAGTTGGATAAGCTTTTTAACGATCTAGAAAATGATCAATGTGAGGTATTAGTACCGTCATTGATTATCCACGAAATTGCGAATCGATTAAGTCGAGTACCGGATTTTACACCAGAAGTAATTATTGAGAGCCTTGGTATCTTTGCCACAATCGATCCACAACCGGATGTGTTAACGAAAACAATCGCTATTACCCGGCAATATAAATCGACCACATGGTACGACGCTATCTATCATGCTACGGCATTAGTGTACGGGGGCATACTGGTAACCGCCGATCATAAATACTACCAGGCTACTAAGCTCCTGGGGGGCAGCATCTTTATTGAGAATTACCGATAGTGATTATTGTTCCACGTGGAACTTAATTACTAGTGGACCTAAGCGGACTCGAACCGCTTACCTCGTCAATGCGAATGACGCGCTCTACCA
>CAYZUI010000041.1:0-5736 GCA_964481945.1 uncultured Gammaproteobacteria bacterium | reverse complement strand
TTAGCTCGGACTTTGGCGATGTGAGGGTTCATAGTGTAGGGCATTACCTTAGTCTAGGGACTAAACACAAAAGTGTCGTGAAGGTATTGAACCATTGCGCTTGGCTTGACTTTTTGCGTTTTTTTGATATAGTTAAGCCAATGGATGTAGCATATTCACGATCAGACGGGCCTCGTAGGTCATTGTGGCCGTTCAGAAAAGCCAAGAGAGACACAGTACCTGGACAACGCCCAGAACCCCCAGAACCAGAGATTCAGGCACTTGGACCAGAAGGCAGAGTCATGACCGACAATAGAATTCTAGAGTGGTTTTTTCGTCATGCCCATCAAACCGATGTGCAACCTATTACCACGGATAAATTTTTAGATAGATCAAAAGATCAATATAATGCTGCCTGGCTGTGCCGTGAATTGATCCAAAACTGGGTTGACCATAATCCCCAGGCTGGCACACTTGATGGAGTAGAGTTCACTGAACGTAAACTGCCAGGGGGCGTAGTACAATTCAAGATTGTTGGCCATTGGCCATTTAAAGATCCCACTGGAGTGCTAAGCCCACACTCTGATAAACCTGAAGGTCGGGAAAGCGCTGGTGGCAATGGCATTGGTTTAAAGCAAGCCGCCATTCGGTTACTACGAGATTTTAATGTATCTAAATTTTCGGTTGACGGAGAGCAATGGTCAGTGGATTATAGGATGGTCCAAGCGGCCACAGTAAATGCGCGTATTGACGCAGCATATGCTGCAGTAGATAGAATAGTACCACATCATGTTCGTCATGATTGGTTAGTTGGTGAGCTTGATAAAACTGAAAATACTGGACAATGCGCCTATACTATTGTTACCAAAGATCCTCGTTTAATAGTTGCGTTGCGTGGCTTAAAAGAACTTGGTGTGTCGAAAGATAATCCGTACCTACAAGAACCAGATTTTGCGAACGAGCACGGTGCCATTAAATGGATGCCGTATGGCTTGGAGCGAGATGGTAGCAATTATCCCAAGGGCCGGATGTTTTTAAATGGACAAATATTCAATTATAAAGAAAATGGCCCAACCGAACAGGATTATTGGCGTGGCCCGGAACTAGTTAGTCTGCAAATGAATAATGTGAAATATGCCATGAATATTGATCGACCACCGTTGGATGCGTATAAGCTCTCGACTGGATTAGATGAGCTGGTTGGTTCCATGACCACAGATCAAATCATTGATCAGCTGCGTCGTTCCGAACATCTATGGTCACGCCTCAATGAGGCCGGGGGGTATGGTGCCGATCGATTAGGATGTAACGTAGTCATTGATAAGTTGGTAAAACAATTACGTTGGATGGACTATGATAAGTCTGTTTTAACAGCATACTTTGATGGAAAACAATACCTAGCCGACGATATTAAATCTTCCGAAGGAAAAGCATTGCGAGAGCAGGGGTATGTTCTTTGCTCGACCTATTTTGCAGAAATTGGTATGACTAAAGCTAGTACGCGTCTAAACGCATTAGACGCAGCAGTGCGCGAAGTCCCAAATGCCTTTATGGTTCAACTTGGCCACGAACGTTTGGCAGAAGAGCGTGGTTTTCAAGCTAGTTTTGAGGATATTACTATTCCAAAACCAGAAGAGCTGTTTATGTTATTACGCAACCGATTAGCTGACAAACTGACCGGTTGGGAGGAATTACCGGAACGTTCCGGCACATTTCGTTTAACACTCCAAGCCGAGTGGTCAAAAGCTGTTTTAACACATGCCCTGGCTGCGGCTACTAAACCTGATTTACAATTACTACGTTTTGTCCGTGGAGTTGCACATTATGGATTAGACAATAATGTATTTGTGGACGGTCGTGTATTTATTTCCCAAGGTGAGTATGTGAATACATTTAGTTTACAACCAGATTCAGTCACAGACGAAAAAGCGTTATATGGAAAAATAACTAAAAGTGCCCAAGCTGGTGGAGTATTTCTTGAATTCACCTTACCGCCTGAATTGGCAGATCAATGTCGTGCAGCTTTGTCTGACAAAGAACTTGGAGCAACACCAGCAGCTGTAGCTAAGCCGGTGGATGAAAAACCGGCTGCTGTGGCGGGTGAGTCAGTTGTTAGGGGCATAGCGGGGATCCCAGTAACACATCCTAGTCCTATAGAGCCACCGCGCGCAGTCCGAACCGTGAAACCGGATACGCTCCGAGTGATTGATGATGTGAGAATCAGTCAGCTTGAAGCTGCCATACCAGAGTTGCGTCGCACGATAGCCGAACTAGAGGCTGTCACAGCCAAGGCCCCGGATCTGGCAACCGGCACTGAATCCGTGGCAGCAAAATATTTACGCTGGCGAGCCTCAGCAGATTTTTATGGAGAAGCGGCACAGGACGCTGGATACCTATCTGGTAAAAATTTACTTGATATTTTGAGCACCTACACAAAGGCAGACGTTGCGGCCGTTGATGACAGTGCAGTAGCTGTTCATCCGAGTGAGCAGGCTTTTAGTGAGTTAAATGTCCGGTTGTTTGCTTTAATTTCTAAATTATCGCCGGAACATCAGATAGACAACTTTGAAATTGTGACTACTCCTGATAAAGAAGAATTAGCCCAGTTAGCATTACTCCGGAGTTACCTACATCTTGCTACCGGCGCCGCCGTGCCCAATGATTTTTTTATCTATGAAGGCACTGGTAGCTATGGCATTAATATCGGTACGAAAGCTATTGGTTTTAATGCTGCTTTACTGAAAGTTTCTTTTTCCGAAGCGGTGAGCGTTGGTACTCACGAATTAGCTCATAATGCAGCTATGGATCACGGTCCAACATTCATGTTGACCATGCAAGCTTTGTTTGTCACCACTCAAGATAGGCAGCGCGCGATTATTCACAAGTTAACCGACCAGCAAGCCTTAACGCCAGAGGAAGAATTGCTCGTTGAGATTGAGCGGCAGTGGGATACTATGAGGGCAACCTAACGCTACTCCTGCAGCAACGCCAACACGGCAGGAGTAGGCTGCCAATGAGCCTGCGTCATCCACGATACCACGAAGGCTTGAAAAATTTCTTGGCCGCTAATTTTGTGTTTTAATAACGCCTGCTCTTCAAGCAATTGGCGCGCTTCCATAGAGTTGATGACGTCAGTCAGATCCACTTGAACGGTTTTCCAACTCTCCACAAATGTCACAAAACGTTGCGGCCCATTTGAACCATACACTTGTATTTTTTCCATGGCAGCAGCCTGTAAGAGTTGCAATACAGCGGGCTGGGCTAATTGTGCGGAAAAATCCATACCAACAGTTTTCCACGGAAGAATGTAGTTGGCGGGAATATCACTGTTAACACTGTTCGTAGCTCGGATTTTCTTCAGCAAAACATCAGCAAACAGCTGTTGAATAGCAGGGCGTTTCAAAAATGGACGGTGATTCACTCCCGCTTCTTGCCAGGCGGCCAGATACGTCAAACCAGGACCAGCATTACAGCCATGGCGTTGTAAGTTTTCCGTCAGTTTTTCCAGCAATGCGTGTTGAGCTGCCTGGGTTTCCACGGCGCGACGAATCTGTTTCACAGGAACGCCAGATCGTTTTTGATCAATAACAAATTACTTAAAGTGGGTTGCTCCAAGTTTGAGGGCATTCAGTACCCGTTGGTTAAATTCAGCTGCTTCGGCTGCTGCCGCATCCACTGGTTCCGTTGGGTTTGCTGGAACTGGATCTGGCGGTGGTTCGGCGGGTGGTGCGAGCGGTGTACCTAAGCGGTCACGTTCGTCTTTTATTGCCTGGGAGGCTGATGAAATTTTGCTGGCAATTTGGTTTGTGAGTTCGTTATGTCCTGGGAGATCAGGATGGAATGCCCGTAATAAATCATGCTTGGCTTTTCGTATTTGTCGGTCGCTGGCCGTTGGTGACAGACCTAACACCTCGTACGGATCACGACTAAAAAAATGCACCCATTCCACTGGGGTGCCGGCTGGGACTTCAATGGGTTTTTGTACTATCCTGGATTCCTGCTTCATATGGCAGATTTTACCATGCTTGACGAGATTTTGGACAGGGTATAAAGGTGGAAATGAAAGAGCGCGGTACTAGGTGGGGCCACGTTTTTATGTTCATACGCCCATTGTGGTGGACAAGCTGCCTGGTGCTGGCCAGCCTGATTCCATCCTTAACCCTAGCGGATTGTGTGGAGGAGGAACCAACCACTACGCCATCCGGCCCCTATAGCGCCGCCATCAAATTATCGGAACTATTACCGAACCCGTCCACCAGCGAAACCGCGGATGAGTTTATTGAGCTGTATAACAATGGTGAGGAGGAAGTAGCTGTCACCGGTTGGCAGTTGATTGACGCTTCTGGTCAGATCTTTACCTTAGCTGGTTCTATTGGTGCCAAGCGCTACTATGCGTGGTATCGATCCGATACAAAAATTTCGCTCAACAATACCGGCGATACGGTTGCATTACTCCAACCAGATGGCACAGAATTAGATAGTGTGAGTTATGATGATAGCGTTGACGAAGATACCAGCTATGCTTTAACCAATCAGGCAAACTGGGAGTGGACTATCGAACCTACCCCCTATCTCACTAATACCTTTCCGAAGGTCATTGAAGAGACAGAAGAAACAACCACAGAAAAAGATGAGACAGATGACACTGTCGATGATCTTGTGCAACCCAGTTATGAATATTCCGATGATGTGATGTTATCTGAATTACTGCCTGACCCAGAGGGTTCAGATACCACTGACGAATGGATTGAACTCTATAATGCCGGAGACGCCATCGATGTCTATGGTTGGATGCTGACGGATGGTGGACACGAGTATGTGATTGAAGAATCTTTAGAACTGCCAGCTCAGAGTTATCAGCTCTTCGCCGTGACCGATACCGGCATTTCGCTGAATAATTCTGGAGAAACCATCCAGTTACTAGATCCTCAAAACGAGGTTATTTCGGAAGTCACTTATCCAACAGCCGAAACTGGCTACAGTTATGCTGTGGTCAATGACGTTTGGCAATGGACCACTACACCCACCCCTGAAGATACGAATGTAATAACTGTACTTGAAACAGATCAGGAAACCACAGATACAACATCAGAATCCACTGATGAAACCAGTACCGAAACTACCACAACAAATCTATCCATTTTGGCTGTGAAACAACTGCCCAGTGGAGAAGAAGTTAATCTGACAGGTACTGTACTCGTATTGCCCGATACCTTCAGCAGTAATTATTTCTACATGCAAGATGATACCAGTGGTATCCAAATTTATTCATCAGAAAAATCATTTCCCGATTTGGAAATTGGCGATGTCATTACTGTCACTGGCAAAACTTCCACCAGTAACGGCGAGCCAAAAATCAACATTGCCAATGAGGCCGATATCATCATTACCGATCACGTGGACGCCATTACCCCAGTAGAGATTGAAAGTTTCGTCACCGCCGATGCCGGCAGATTAGTGCAAGTCAGCGGTGAAGTGGAAAGTAAATCCGGCAGTACGATCACCTTGGATAACGGCTGGGACGTGTATGTAAAACGTGGCACAGGCATGACCACAACAATCTTTATGGAAGGTGAGTTAGTGACTGTGGTTGGTGTATTGGTGAGTAGTGACGACGCTATTCAGGTCTGGCCACGGCAGGCAGCTGATGTGATTAATGCCACGGCGGTAGCCACGACTTCATCCAAATTACATGATGCCGTTGTTGCGCCAACCTATGCCGCATCAGATCAAACAGTATCCATACCGGTTGCCAGC
>CAYZUI010000040.1:0-4290 GCA_964481945.1 uncultured Gammaproteobacteria bacterium | reverse complement strand
CTATGCTCGGCACAGCGCAACGCACAATATAAACCAGCAATGCCGCTACCGACAATAATAACGTGTCTCATGGAATGATATCTAATGAAATATCTAGAGCGGGGGCTGAATGGGTTAAATATCCCAACGACAACACATCTACGCCAGTTCTCGCATATTCCATAATGTTGTCTGGCCGGATGCCACCGGAAGCCTCCAGGATATATTTTTTACGAAGATTTTGCTGAACCAACCACCGGACAATATTCTTCAGTTTCTCCGGAGAAAAATTATCTAACAACAATATCTGAAATTGTGGATAATGAATCTCGGCTCGTTTCAGTTGACTGATCGAACTCACTTCCAAAGCGATCGACTGCTTACCCCAGTGCACTTGCCGCAAGGTGTTGTGATCGACTAAGGCTAGGTGATTATCTTTTACTAGAATACCGTCAAATAAACCCAAACGATGCGTATAACCTCCACCCAAAGCCACGGCTCGTTTATCTAATGCTCCCCAGGGCGTTTTACGGGTCGCCGCCAGCAATGGGTATCGACCAATTTTTTTGACCAGCTGCTGAGTCAGCGTGGCAATACCGGATAGACGTTGTAGCGTATTTAATACCGTTCGCTCAACCAACAGAATATCACGTGATCGGCCAGAGATTTTTAACTTTTTTAAAAAAAGATTATGTTTTCGTAACAACCAACCAATTTCTTCTATACCGACTAACACGCCAGGTTCATTTTGTCGGATCACTGCCTGACTGGTCTGGTGACGAGGAATCAATTTTTTACTCGTGACATCAGTGGCGGCATCGCTCTGCAGGGCTCCCAGCAGATAGCGTTCAACCTGTTCCCGATACCAGGGATGCTGTAACGTCAGTTCAGCTGATCGATCATAATAGTGCTTAAGATTCATCCATACAGTTTACCCGATGGCGACCATCCGATCAATCGCCTGTTTGGCCGCTGCTTGAATGGCTGGTGGTACGGTAATTTCAAATTGATTCAGACGTAAGCTCTCATACACCTTCGGTAAAGTGATTTTTTTCATATACTCACACACCGCCGTTTCCTTCAGTGGATAATACCGCTTCTGCGGTACCTCCCGCTTCATTCGCTCGATAATCCCAACTTCGGTGCCAATAATGAATTCATCCGCCGGTGAACTGGCCACCTCCTTAATCATCCCACTGGTTGATAAAATTTTAGCTTGCTTGATCTGCTTTTGATCCATCATATACAAACACTGACTGACGCAACCGCATTCCGGGTGGAGAATAAATTCAGCGTTAGGATGTTTCTGTTGCAGTTTCTGTACGTGTTCTGCCCGAAAACCAGCGTGCACATGACATTCCCCCGGCCAGATGTGCATATTCGCCCGTTTCGTTAAGCGCTGGACATAAGCCCCTAAAAACATATCTGGACCGAATAATATCTCTTGATCAGCCGGAATGGATTGCACTATCTTCACGGCATTGGATGACGTGCAGCAATAATCGGTCAGTGCCTTGACTTCGGCCGTTGTGTTCACATACATAACTACCACAGCTTTGGGATGCTCCGCTTTCCACTGGCGCAATTGATCCGCGGTAATGGAAGCGGCCAATGAACAGCCGGCGGCCAGATCCGGTAACAGTACGGTTTTATTGGGTGATAAGATTTTGGCTGTTTCGGCCATAAAATGTACGCCACAAAACACAATCGTATCTGCTTTGGTCAGTGCAGCTTGGCGGGATAATTCCAACGAATCGCCAATGAAGTCTGCCACATCATAAATTTCCGGCAGCTGATAATTGTGCGCCAAAATAACCGCATTACGCTGGCGTTTGAGCGATAATAGGTTCGATAGACTGATGGATGACGGTTGGGACATACTGTTTCCAGATTGGGTTATGTTGGCGAATGAGTTGGCGCAGGGCGGTAGCGTCGATGGGTAGGGTTGGAACAATTGGAATGACTGTGACACCGGCCGCCTGACACAGGCGCTGGACGTGTGCATTACCGCTGATCACCCCGTCAACCGTTGGGGTGACAGTATAGACGATGTTGAGCAGATGTTCAACCCAGTGAGCATCGTCATGAATATCGGGGACTGCGACAATTGGTGCGGTCGTGACTTGCTGCAGACACCACAGCCGTTCAGCGAAATTCAGTGGATTGTCAGCGCTGCGACTATATTGGCTGCTCCCGATCGCAATCACCAGATCAGTATACTGCTGAATAACAGAGACGTGACCATTGTGTAAGGGCTGAAAACGACCAACGAATACGACACTCATGGTCTGGCCGGTAAGGTTAATTTATGTTGAGCCAAAGCCATTCGATTTTTTACCAATTGTATTTGATCGGGCGCAAAGGCTGTCAGTGGTTGGTTGAGCTCGATGGCTTGAAGAATTTTGTCCGCCATTGGATACGTCATCCCTAGTTCCGCTTCATCGGTTTGACCATCCCATAAGCCAGCACTCGGTGGCTTGGTGATGATGGCTTCCGGAACGTGTAATTGTCGAGCCAATTCCCAGACTTGAGTTTTATACAGACCAGCCAGGGGTAATAGATCTACCCCCCCATCGCCGTATTTTGTAAAATAACCCAGCAACAATTCAGTTTTATTGCCAGTGCCCACGACCAAACCAGATTGTTGATTGGCTTTGGCATAGAGCAGTGTCATACGAATACGGGCTTTTACATTCCCCAAACTTATTTGCTGCAGTGTGCCCAATTGTTCGATAAAACTACTGACCAGTGGATCAATCGGTATCGTTTCATACCGCAGCTGCAACGTGTTAGCCACTAAGGCAGCGTGGCTGACATCATCCGGAGAGTTGGTGGCAGACGGTAAATAATAGCCGTAGATCTGTTCGACACCAATGGCTTCGGCCAACAGGTATGCCACCAAGGCCGAATCGACTCCGCCGCTTAATCCGATAATGGCTGGGTTTTTTTTTAGCCGGGCTTGCAAAAATTGAACAATCTGATCTTTCATACCCCTGTACTGCCGAAGCCATTAGCTCCCCGATCCGCTTCCGGCAACTGGGTAGTTTTTTGTAACGTGATTTGTTGGACTGGCTGAATTAAGAGCTGAGCGATTTTTTGGCCCGGTTGAATATCATAGGGCGTATTTCCAGTATTGAATAAAGCAATCTGCAATTCACCCCGATAACCGCTATCAATCACCCCGGCTAATGTCGTCACTCCCGTTTTGGTCGCAATCCCAGACTTATCCCAGACTAAGCCCACATGACCAGCGGGAACAGCTAAGGCGATGCCAGTTTTGACTAAAGCGCGTTGCTGTGGAGCAATCACCACCGTTTCATCGGCGTACAGGTCCATCCCTGCGTCGCTGGCATGGGCATAGCTGGGCAGGCGGGCTGAATCAGACAACAGTTTAACTGGCAGCTCCATACAGTTCCGTAATAATTTGATTGATATCGAATTGCACTTCGGTCAGTTGCCGACCGGCATCTACGACTACCCAATTGGTTTTACCTTGAACATAGCGTAGAAAATAATCGCGCACGGCCTGATGAAATTCCACATCAAACTCATCAAAACTATTCAGATCATGTCCCGTTTGGTTTTTTTTGCGCTGCACACCCAGTTGTGGATCAACATCCAGATAAATTGTCAGGTCTGGCTCCAGTGCCGTCCGGGCAAACTGTTCCATTTGGATAATGAGATCTTCGGGTTGTAATTGTCTGGCACCGACCTGATAGGCTAAGGTCGAACCGGTAAAACGATCACAGATGACTGATGTGCCTCGATCCAGTGTAGGCTGAATCAATTCCGCCACATGTTGAGCTCGGTCCGCTAAAAACAACAATAATTCTGTTTTGGTGGATAGAGTTTGCTCTAAAATCAACCTACGCAACACTTGTCCGACGGCGGTTCCACCGGGTTCATGGGTAGCCACAGCCGTAATGTTACGCTGTGCCAAAAAATCCACCGTCAATTGCACATGGGATGATTTGCCACTTCCCTCGCCACCTTCAAACACAATGAATTTACTCGGCATAGACAGAGCTTACCACTTGCGTGCCATTAGTAAAGGATTCTTCATATACCAGTTTTTCGAATAATACGGTGATGGCGCCGGATAATTGGTACGTCTTTACCCAAGCTTGGCCGTTACTGGCTTGACTTACCAGCAGTTCGCTTTCGATGACCGCATCTTCTGTGGTATCCCATTGGATTGAGGCAACATCAACCTGCCCGCTAAACTCATCACCAAATGGGCGAAACGATGGTAGTAGGCGTTCACCGGTGGTCGAGAGCATAGCCACTGTACCGATGGATTTTCCGTAACTT
>CAYZUI010000039.1:0-3432 GCA_964481945.1 uncultured Gammaproteobacteria bacterium | reverse complement strand
GGTTCGTACGTGAAAGGGGTCAATGGCACGGCCTCTGGAGCGGTTTCCTTTGGAGCGTTATATTCCTTTGCCACTGGTTTAATTATTCAAGGCGGCTCTCGGCGGGGTGCGTTAATGTTAATGCTGGATATTGATCATCCGGATGTTCAGGAATTCATTACGGTGAAACGAACCATGGGGCAAATTACCAATGCCAACTTGTCGGTATGTATTTCCGATACCTTTATGGAAGCGGTCAAACAGGATGCCGATTGGAACTTACAGTGGGGTGGGAAAGTGTACAAAACGGTCAAAGCCAAGGAATTATGGAATCTAGTATGTGAATCGGCTTGGGCGGCGGGTGAGCCGGGCTTAATGTTTAAGGAACGCTACAATAAAGAATCCAATTCCTGGTATTTTGAAGAGATCATTGCCACCAATCCGTGTGGGGAGCAGGGTTTACCAGCCTGGGGTGTGTGTAATCTTGGTGCCATTAACGTCGCCAATTTTGTGCAGGCAGATCGAACATTTGATTATGAACGACTAGGTCAAGTGGCTCGGGTGTGTATGCGCTTCTTAGACAACGTGGTGGATACAACGGAATACTTTTTCCCAGAGAATGAAGCGGCTCAACGCCGGATTCGGCGTACTGGTCTAGGTACCATGGGGTTAGCTGATGCCTTGATTAAGATGCAGGTGCGCTATGGGACTGCGGAATCTTTGGAGATTGTCGAAAAAATGCACCAAACCATTCGTGATCAAGCTTATACCGCCAGCAGTGATATTGCTGCGGAAAAAGGTCCATTTCCGGCGTTCGAAAAAGATAAATATCTGCAAGGTAAATTTATCCAGCAGCTACCCCAGACGGTACAGGAGTTGATTGCCAAACAAGGCATTCGGAACGGTGTATTGCTGACACAGGCACCCACCGGTACCACCAGTATTTTGGCCGGAGTCAGCTCGGGCATTGAGCCGGTGTATGACTTTGCTTTTCAACGGAAAGATCGCTTAGGTGTGCATACGGTCTATCATGTTCTATATAAAGCTTGGAAAGATGCGCATCCAACGGCTGATGCTGTGCCAGACTATTTTGTGAATGCCAAACTGTTAACGCCAGAAGAACATGTGCGCATGCAAGCCGCCATTCAACGCTACGTGGATTCCAGTATCAGCAAGACAGTGAATGCCCCACATGAACATACCCAAGAGCAAGTGCAAGAACTCTATATGAAGGCGTATGATTTAGGCTGTAAAGGTGTGACCTATTTCCGGGATGGTTCACGCAATGAATCCGTTTTAACGAGTCTGGATGATGTGAAGTCCGCCGAGGGCGGATCCGCCTCTGGCGGAAAGGAATCTGCTTCGTCCCAGGTTGCGCCGGATGTGCAAAAAAAAGAGGTGGCCATTTCTCCACGATCACGTCCGGAGAAAGTTGCCGGAGTCACCTATAAGATTAAAACGGGATACGGTACGATGTTTGTGACGGTAAACCATGATGAAGAGGGCCAACCCTTTGAAGTGTTTGCCACCATTGGTAAAGCCGGTGGAGTGTTTGCCGAAGAATCTGAAGCGATTTGTCGGTTAGTCTCGTTAGCTTTGCGTGCTCGTATTCCATTGCAAACGGTGATTGAACAAGTGAAGGGGATTCGTGGTCCGATGCCGATCTTCGGTAAGAATGGCATGATTTTGTCTATTCCTGATGCGATTGGTCAGGTGTTAAGCCAACATAAGCAAGATCTGGAAGCCAAACAAACACCGGCCCAACAGGCAGTGGAACGGGAAAAAGAAGTGGTACGAATGCAGGCCGAGACGGAAAAACTAGCACAAGATACCGCCACGACCACGGTGAAAAAAGCGGAATCGAAATATAAGATGATTGAAGCGTCATCGTCCGTAGCGAACCTCGGTTTCTCGCCAGAATGTCCAGAATGTAATAGTATTATGGCCATGGCCGAGGGGTGTTTAACTTGCTTCTCCTGCGGCTATTCAAAATGCACATAACACCTGACCTCTCCCCGTCCCTCGAAACTCGGGACAACCCCTCTCCTTTTTTAGGAGAGGGGTTCTGTGCTATACTTTTTTTATGAATCACCTCAATAGAAAGAATATCATTACTGCTCTATTGTTGGTCATAGTTGGAATAGTTGGCCGCCTAGCCTTAGAAGCGTATCCGAATATTGAAACCCTCACGGCCGTTTCGATTATTGCCGGCGCACTCCTCGGCCCCTATTTGGGCTTGGCGGTGGCTTTGTTCAGTGTGGTGGGTTCAGACATGGTGATTGGGAATACCAACATTTTGCTCTACACCTGGACTGCCTGGGTGGTGATTGGTATCAGCAGTGCATTGCTGAAACGCCATAGTCGATCACGAGTCATGGTGTGGCTGGATAGCTTGAAATTCACCGGCTTTGGTGTGCTGACAACCCTGTTTTTCTTTCTCTGGACCAATTTTGGTGTCTGGCATTTGTCGGGGATGTATCTACCTACCTGGGACGGATTGATGTTGTCGTATTTCAATGGTTTGCCGTTTTTACGGAATCAATTGTTAGGTAATTTGTTGATTGTACCGGTCTTGAGCGTCTGTACTCTGGGTGTATACAAATATTTTTCACTGGAGGCTCTAAATAATGTGACGATCAACGCATATGTCACAAGATTCAGAAAAAGTTAGGTCGGCAAAAATTATTTTACTAAAATTTCTAGGGCGAAAGACAGACACTCCTGGGAGTATATCAATTACAGCTGAAATCAATAGACTGATTGATTTTTCGCCTGATCTGGCTTCTATCAGGGCTATGGATTTACGCACAACCGAAGGATTGGCCCAATTACGGATGGCCATGTCTATGAGTGGTTATGATGAAAACGATCTAAAAGTAGCACCAGGTACTTTACCAGATAAAATTCTGACTGTTGCAGAAATTATTACTCGAGCATTAACTTATGCCGCTGAGGTAGAACGAAGGTTAGGGATCCGCGAAGAACGTGATGAAATTAATACTTTTGTGACTGATAACATTAGAGATCGATTAAAGGACGTGTTGACTGTCGCCGCATTGGCCAGGGAACGCTTGCTTGAATTTCTGGAACACGGTGAGGTGGCCGCTGTCGAAGGTGATGATATGTGGGGTGATACAGCAATGGAACGAGGTATCAGAGAAGCTGGCGACCATCCGCATATGCCAGTTGATCGGTTGATGGCGCGTAATGAACGTCGTCGACGTTAATTGCGAAAGGGCCACCTGATCTTCTTGATCCAAGCAGCCCTTCCTCCGGTTCCTCCTTATGAATTGTTTCAGGCCGCCTGCGCAGCAGCCATGAAGCGTTCGATTGGTCCGCGAAGTTCTTGGGGCGCCTGGATCTTCTCCATGGTGTCCAGCTTAACCACGACGCGGACTACCGTGGTTTCGAACAGTAGATCGGTCGTCAGACCGGTTGTCTCGTTCACCCGCC
>CAYZUI010000038.1:0-1761 GCA_964481945.1 uncultured Gammaproteobacteria bacterium | reverse complement strand
GACTACCAATTTATTTGGTTGGAGTGGATTCCATTCGGAAATTGCTGGATACGGATAAAACCGGTCGAGCAGAGTTGGGTCGCAATAAGTTAATGCAATTTATTCTATTAGCCCGTTTAGCCCTAACGGATCCAGATCGGTACAACAGCTTCGGCCGATATCTGGATGCAGAATCAGTTGATCTGGTGCTGAACGAAATCACCAGTTGGCCAATGGATCGAAAATATATTTTCGTGACGCAATCGTATTGAACGCTACTGGCGCTCTTCTAAAGTTACCTCAACCTCTTTTTCTTCCCCATCATGTAACACTTTCAAAGTGACTCCCTCCCCCACTGTCTTTTGACCAATGATCGTGCCAAGGTCATGATCGCTGTCTAATTTCTGCCCATCAATTTCTAAAATAATATCATTCTCCTCAATCCCCGCTTTGTCCGCCGGTGAGCTCGGGATCACGGCCAGTTCAGTTTGAGTTTCACCCCGCAACACTAACACGCCATAATCCACCGGTAGATCATTGGCTTCTTGTAATTCTGCCGTAAGCGTGAGATAACGTACTCCCAAAAACGGCCGGCTGATTTTGCCAGTTGTTTTGACGCTCTCGACCACACTTTGAACTAAATTTGCCGGTAAGGCAAAGCCAATATTTTCCGCCGCCGCTACAGCCACGTTGACTCCAATCACCTGACCAGAGGCGTTCAATAATGGCCCACCGGAATTACCGAAGTTAATCGCCGCATCGGTTTGAATAACCCCTTCCAACTGTTCCGCCTGGCCAAAACCATCACCGGCTTGAATGGACCGCGCTAAGCCTGACACCACCCCAACGGACACGGAATTGCTAAACTCACCCAAAGCGTTGCCAATGGCAATAGCGGTTTGGCCAACCTGCAAGGTATCAGAATCACCAAATTCTACATAGGCAAAATCTTGGCCAGCAACTTTTAAGACGGCAATATCATTGGCCGGATCTAAAGCCAATACTGTAGCGGCGTAGGTAGAGCCATCGCTGACATATACCGTATACTCGGCCGTGTCATCCGCCACCACATGCTTGTTGGTCACCAAATAACCATCGGCCGATACAAAGAAACCAGAACCACTGCTGACTTCTTGTTCCTCGGTCCCGTTCTGCCGATATTGTGGAAAAGAAAAACCAGGAAAACCAAAACCAAACGGATCAGACTGGTCTTCATAATACTCTTCATAGACTGGCACATCTTGCGTGGCCACAATCGAAACCCCCGCCGGTGACACTCGCTTAACCACATCAACAATTTCCTCTTCGGCACTACTTAATTCAGGAGCAGATGGAGTAACGCTGTTTTGGGAAATACTCTCCACCGCCAATAGATCACGTACCGTGTTCGGTCGCAGGATGATAAAGACGGCGACCAACGCGACCACGCCACCGGCTGCCACCAGACCAGCCAAAAAACCGAAGAAAATTGATGAAAATGTAGTTTTGATAGACATAGTACCTCCTAGTATATACCAATCTTACATACTATCAAGTGTAGTAGATGGATTTATCCACAACAACGGAAGAAGCGGCTGGTTGTTGGTACAACCGCCGCTTCGCTCCCTCCTATGAGTGGTGTCGGTTGGTCAGATATGGTTACTCCAATATCCGACCGAGAAGCGAGCCACCCGCTTACCCGCCTGGTTGCGGATCTCTCCGTCCCAGCGCTGGGCAGTTTCGTTGACTCGCTTCCAGATCATGTTGATCTTGACGAACCCAGGATTGATGTCGCCCAAAGGC
>CAYZUI010000037.1:0-5949 GCA_964481945.1 uncultured Gammaproteobacteria bacterium | reverse complement strand
ACCGCCCTCACCGCTGAAGAAAACGACTGCGGCCGTCATGCCCCGTTTACGTTAACCGCTGATCAAGACCAAGCCATTACCGATATCATCACTGATCTGAATCAAGAAAAACCGATGGATCGACTGTTGTGTGGTGATGTTGGATTCGGCAAAACGGAAGTGGCTTTGCGCGCAACCATGCATGTGGTGATGCACGGCGGTCAAACCATTGTACTTGCTCCCACCACCATTTTGGCTGACCAACATTTCCACACGTTTAGAAACCGACTAGAAAAATATGGTGTACGCGTTGGTGGAGTATCACGATTACATCCACCTCCAGCCGGACCGATTGACGTTTTAGTTGGTACACATAAAGTATTTTCAACCAAACTTGATCTGAAAAAATTACAGTTGTTGGTGATTGATGAAGAACAACGCTTTGGCGTGTTGCATAAAGAACGTCTGAAAGCTATGCGACAATCAGCCCATGTTCTTACCATGACGGCTACGCCCATCCCCCGCACCCTGAACTTAGCCATGTCTGGTTTACGCGATATCTCGGTCTTAAATACCGCCCCACCGCAGCGGCTGGGCATTAAAACCATCATCAATGAATTCAGCCAGGAAATGGAACTACAAGCCATCAAAACAGAATTGGATCGTTCCGGCCAAGTGTATATCGTCCACAACAATCTGGGCACGATTCATGCTCGCGAAAGTATCATCCGACAACACTTTCCCGAACATTCCATTGCCGTGGCGCACGGCCAACTCCCACCGGATCAGCTGATCCAAATTATGGAACGATTTTACAGCGGTCAGATTTCAGTCTTGATTGCTTCAACCATTATTGAAAATGGATTAGATATCGCCAATGCCAACACCTTAATCGTAGAACATGCCGAACAATTTGGTCTCGCCCAACTATACCAACTGCGTGGACGAATTGGACGCAGCGCTACCCAAGGCTATGCCTATCTCCTATATTACCCAGCAGCCTTAAGTAAGGCCGGTCAAAATCGTCTCCGCGCTTTGCATAGCATTAAAGAACTGGGCGGTGGCTTTGAATTAGCCATGAAAGATTTAGAAATTAGGGGCGTGGGCGATATCCTTGGAAAAAAACAACACGGTCATGTGCAACACATCGGTCTTAATTTATATACTCGGTTGTTGCATCAGGCGGTGTTACAGTTACAGAATCAGTAACCGGTTGGTCGTAACGTTCTGCGTGCATGGTATACTGACCTAGCGTACTGGATGAACTATACAATAACCAAATTGAATTTTCCTGTAACATGACTTGAGGAAATAATTGATTTGATCTCACTGCTATCGTTTCATACTGTTCAGACAAATTATCTGTATATGGAATTAATTGATCAACCAACTGGATAACAAACTGCTCACCAGATCGGTAGACCGCTAAGCACTCAAGCGCTGTATCGATCTGGGGTAAAGTTACGGTTTGAATCTTCTTTCCATATCTATCTTGTTTTTGTAGTATCAGCCCAGTATTCGATTTCATCACCATCACTATATCGCCTTGATCAGGAATAAGATCACACACTGTAGTATCTGTACTCGTCAGATCTTGAGTAGAACTTAATGTTCCGGTAGGGCCATAAAATTGAACTGTTTGATTGTTCAGCAACATCCAAATACCATCGGTCGTTAACGATATCACCACTTGCCCACTACTGGGGAGATTATCTTGCAATGTGACGCTAGACTGTTCAACCCAATCCGTGGAATACGTCCGTAACACTACAGCATAGACGGAATCTGATTGTGCTACGGTCTGCCCCAGCGTGTATCCACTACCGGTTTTAGCCAGAACAACTTGGGGTGGTAATCCGGCAATCAGTTGCACGTCCGTTTGCAATACTCGACGACCATCTGCTAACGGCTGCCAAGATAAATCGTATGGTTGCATCACTAATTCACTGCCCTGTAGTTGCACGGTGATCACCTGATCGGTCGTTTCCAGTATCGCTCGGATAATCCCATCGCCTAAATCAGATTGCTGCGTTAAAGTATATTGTGCAGTGGTGACTAATTGCGGCGTGGCGGTGACAGTTTCTACTGCTAACTCCGTACTATCATCACTATCATCCAGCAACACGAGATTACGATTGGTGAAATTGTCTTCCGGCGGATCAAAATAAAACTTGATTCGTAAAATACCCGCTACGATCGCTACACCAATCAAGAAACCGAAGGCAATGACTCCTTTACGCTGCATAACGTGTAAATTCCGTATAAGCGGCAGCGTTGGGCAGCCATACTTCCACGACAGTTAAGGTATTATCACTGCGAAACATTTGGATAGTTTCCATCATAATTTTTGCGGCTGTAGCCATATCCACTTGTCCAACGGTTGTGCCCAGTGCCGGCAGTGCCACGGATGAAAAACCTGATTCGTCCGCACAGCGTAAAGCGGCCACCGTAGCCAGTTCAACGTGCTTAGGAGGAATTGGTTCGGCTTGATGCCGCATGGTTGGTGCCTGGATAAACTTACCGTCAACCACTGTGGCAGAGCCTACCACGCCCTGACTGTCCGCCGGATGAACGATAGCGGCAGTTTGGGCTGTAAGAATATCACCTTGTTGCACTGAAATATGCATAGCTCATTGCATTATAGCAGTTTCCGTTAAGTCGACGAGGGCTTCATATTCAGCTGTGGAACCGATGAAATTGGCCAAGGGTGGTTCTTGTTGATCTGATTGATCAATGATTCGCCAGTTCGATACGCGATCACCATAGCGCTCAACCACGGCTTGTACCCAGGTTTGATAAGCGGCGGTGTCACAGGGCGGATAGGGTGCCTGAAAATGCAAACCATATCCCGTCACCACCGTTGGGAAACCGGCATGACACGTGGCTTGATCCCACAAGGCATACGGCCAAATGGCGACGCTGATGGCTGTATCATCATAGTCAGCCAAGACGGCATCAGCGGCAGACCAGTTCCATTTTTCTACCGGTTGAGTTGGAAACGTTTGAATTTCACCCCACACCAGTACCCGATCTTCCACCACGACCGGATCAGCCGTTGCTGTGGTGCAACCGGCTAACAGTACTATGAGACAAGGCCAGAGGTATTTCATTCGGCATTCACCGTAATG
Organism: uncultured Gammaproteobacteria bacterium; assembly: GCA_964481945.1. GTDB lineage: Bacteria > Patescibacteriota > Patescibacteriia > UBA9570 > UBA9570 > UBA9570. The sequence goes on along the minus strand of CAYZUI010000037.1, from coordinate 2,842 downwards.
GTCGCTTGCATAGCCGCTAAATCTGGATAGGTGGGATCATAATACGGAAACACGCCTGGGTCGCTAAACGTATGCGTATACGATTCATTGTGTTGTAATGGTGGACTCGACCAACTATCATCTTCGGCCGCTACCGAGTGACCAGATTCATCACGATTCACCCACGTAACACTATCGCCGGCCACAATACTGATGGTGCCACTGATAAATGCATTTCCTTCAATCTTCACTGCATACACCGTACCACCGACAGCGATGGGATTATCGTCCTCAGCATCAGGGATACCATCATTGTCATCGTCGGCATCGATGTCATCGGGAATAAAATCGTTATCGTGATCTTCATCCGACCAAGTAAAGGTGTAAATACCCCAGTCGGCGGCCGCGTACTGGGCATTAGGTTTAGCCCGCACGTAGACAGAATACGTTTCACCATCGCGAAATTTCGTTTCTGGAAATTTGGCCCGCCGGCGAAAAACCAGCTTGCGCGCAAGGCGGGTTGTCCCGTGAAAAATTTTTATCCGATAGCGTCGCGCCGTGGCCACTTTATCCCAATAAAATTTCAAGCGTTGTTTTTGTACGAGCTGCTTTACGGCAATATTCGTTACTACGGCATGTGTCCCACTCGTGGCGGCCTCACTGCTCGGCGGAAACAAACAGAAGACCATTATTGCTGTACACAGTAACCAAGTCCATTTCATAAGACGATTTCCAACCAATCAATGATCGCCGCCCGCAGCTTCGGTGTATTGTTTAATAGTTTGGTCCCCCGCCCTTTGGCCTCTTCAGCGATCCGCAGCGCTTTGGCCTCGGTCGGACTATCTTGAAACAATGTTTCCGTGGCAGCGAGGCTGACTGCGTCGAATCGACTGACGGTAAAATAGACCGGCCGCGTAAACGCTCTATTCAATTTAGTGATTTTCACACCGCGATAGTTATGTTGTGGTGAGACGAGGACGACCGCAGCGATCGTCTCATCCCGATCAGCCAGTTGCATACCAACATTCCCACCGAGACCGGCGCCAATGACCGCAATGTCCATGTCTGTATCAATATCGCGCAGATACTCAACCGCTTCGGCCGCGTCATCCACCATCGCCAGATAATCCGCTTCCGTCAGACCATCTTCCTCCCCATCCGATTCACCATGGCCGCGAAAATCCAGAGTGATCACTTCAAAATTCCGATCTTGTAATTCCGCCGCCAGATTATTCCAAGCATTTTGATTACTGCTGAACATATGCAACAAGATCACACCACGTGGTTCTACCTTACCGGGTGAAGCATAATACCGCGCCGCAATGTAGGTGCCATCGTCTGGGATCAAACCCACCGCTACCTGATCTCCACGAATCGGCAAGTATTCATCAAAATCATTTTGCCACCACATATACGCCGCCACAGCCAACAGAAAGAGTACAACCAATAGTATATTTATGCCTACAATATGGCCAGTTTTCATGGGGTGACTATAACAAAGTTGCCAAGCAGCGTAAAGTTTGTTAAAGGTGGTGGCATATGCTGATGACTGCGACTCAACTCCCGCCTTTACTGCGGGAAACGCCCGTTCCACCGAAACTCCTCCATATTGCTGGTGCTGATGACTGTTTAGCTTTACCCAGTATTGCCGTGGTGGGCAGTCGAGCCATGACGCCCTATGGCGCCACCGTCTGCCGCTGGCTGGTGGAACAGTGTGTGCGAGCCGGCTTTGCCATCGTCAGTGGGTTAGCCACCGGTATTGATGCTATCGCCCACGAGACCACCCTGCGCCAGCACGGCAAAACCATCGCCGTACTGGGTAGCGGTTTGGATGAAGCGGTGATGTTTCCAGCCGCCCACCGGGCTTTGGCTCGGCGGATCATCGCCGGTGGTGGCGCGTTGGTTTCGGAATACCCCAACCAGACCGTCGCCCGGCGGCATCATTTTATTGAGCGGAATCGCATTTTGGCTGGTTTGAGCCTGGCTACCGTTATTGTGGAAGCGGCGGAACGATCTGGTGCGATTAACACGGCCCACCATGCTCTGGAAGCGAATCGACCAGTGTTTGCAGTGCCGGGTTCCATTTTCAGTTCACGTTCAACTGGAACACATCAACTGATTCAACAAGGTGCCATACTATTACAGTCGGTGGAACAGATTTTTTCCGAATTACAAGTGTTCTTACCAGCCATGGTATCAGCGCGACGGTCAAACGTTTCGCCAACCCAACAACAGATTCTCAATTGCCTAGAATCGGCCGCATTACATGCTGAACAATTGGCTCAAGCTTTACATGTCGACAGTGCTGTGTTGCAAGCTGACTTGACAGAATTAGAAATACAAGGAATAGTACGGAAGAATATTTGGTTGATGTATGAAATTAGTCATCGTTGAAAGTCCAACAAAAGCCAAAACTATCAAACGCTTCTTGCCTGATGGTTTTGTAGTTGAATCGAGTTTAGGACATATTCGTGACTTACCTCAATCCAGTAGCGATATTCCTGCGCAACACAAGAAAGAGAAATGGGCTCGACTGGGCATTGACGTGGAACATGATTTTAAACCACTATACATTATTCACGGTGACAAGAAGAAACATATTGCTACCTTGAAAAAACTGATGAAACAGGCCGATGAGCTGTATCTGGCCACTGATGAAGACCGTGAAGGAGAAGCCATTAGCTGGCATCTATTGGAGGTGTTACAGCCCACTGTACCGATTAAACGCTTAGTGTTTCACGAAATTACCAAAGAAGCCATCCAAGCTGCCATTACCGCACCACGCGAGATTGATATGCATTTGGTGTCTGCCCAAGAAACCCGCCGGATTTTGGATCGGTTGTATGGCTATGAAATTTCGCCG
>CAYZUI010000036.1:0-3352 GCA_964481945.1 uncultured Gammaproteobacteria bacterium | reverse complement strand
CCCACAACCGCCGCATTGGTGTTGGTTGTGGCGTTGGTTGTTTTAGTAGTGTTATTGGGAGTCGTGGTCTTGGTAGCGGTCTGGTTGCACCCGGCACCGAGCGCTAATAGACCAGTAATAGCTAACGCTGACACACGGACGATTGATTTTTTTAACATACGACATCGTAAATTAATAATTACGTATTGGTGTAGTCTATCATTTTTCTAGGTTGATGTCGAGTCTATTTGATCTGAACCAGAAAATCTCTCCTTCCGTGTTCGTAACCCACACACCTGAAGTGTGGGGTTACTATTCATCACCCGTATATTAGCTAACCCCATGTTTTATACATGTGGGTTAGCGGGTGACTAGATGGGTTTCCGGGTTCAGGTTGTTTGCTCAGAGCGATAGCGAGAGTATAATTGGTGGTATGTCATTCGTTCGCATTATCACTGGATTAGTCTGGGGGTTACAACCATTCATTTTTGGTATTGGTCTGTATCATGAAACCGTGCTAGATAACGCCTTTATTTTTGGTTCATCGCTTGTGTATATGGTGGCGTTATTCAGTATACCGTATATTGTACGACATAAACGTTTGAGTAGCCTAATGCAAGCACTGTTGATTATGAACATGCTGTTGAATGGTTTCGGTGCCTATGGTTTATATACCATCACCTATCACTATGATGATATGGTACATTTCTTGTCTCCCGCTCTCTTAACCTGGGGAATTTGCGTCTGGTTTGCTCCAAAACAACTCTGGCGGCCAGCCGTGTTTGCCATAGTGATTGGTCTGATCTGGGAACCAGCGGAATATTATGGTGACCAGATTTTTTCCACGCGCGCCTACGGGCAATCCGGACAACCCTTGGATACCTTGTATGACATCATGATGGATAGTTTTGGGGTGTGGCTTGGTTTAGGGGTGTTTTGGTTAACCCGTCGACCGGTCTTAAACTGGGTACGTGGTTGATCTGAATACCCTAGGGTGGTATTATAGAAAGTAATTATGGCTGGACGTATTTCCCTGGCACAAAAAAATCTGTTTCATGAGCCAATTCGGTTACTCATCAGTGTCAGTGGGGTAACCTTTGCTGTGTTTTTGATTCTCATTTTATTGGCTTTGTATCGCGGCTGGTCCGAAACCTTATCGGAGTATATTTATAACGTCGACAAAGACATTTGGGTGATGCAAGAAGGCTCTATTGATATGTCTCATTCTATCTCACTACTGCCGAATGGTACGGTTGATCAGTTGCGAACCATCGCAGGCGTGAGTGACGTGCAAGCGCTGATCGGTAATCGAGTGGTATTGGATATTGCCGGTGCTGAGGTGACCACCAGAGTGATCGGTTTTGATACCGAAGCTAATATCGGTGGTCCAGTGGAACTGGTTGATGGTACGGCGCTGCCGCAAACCGGAGAAATTGTGATCGATGAAATTATGAGTCGGGAATATGATCTGGCGTTAGGAGATCCACTGACTATCAAAGACAAAACCTTTACCATTGTCGGAATTGCCGTGGGTGGGCCGCTGTTTCAACAATCCTATGTCACCCAGGCTGATGCCAGGGCTTTGTTTAATCTACAAGAACTGACGAATTTTTTTATTGTGTCCATAACGGATGAAGCGGCGACCGAGACCGTTTTAGAGGATATTGAAACAGCTGTGCCTGGAGTTGATGCTCAAACCACGGCAGAGTTTGCCACGAATAATGAGAAGGAGATCATGGATAAATTCGTGCCGATTATCTTTGTCTTAGTCTTTATTGGTTTCATTGTTGGCGTGGTGATTATTAGTTTGACCATTTACACAGCTACGTTAGAAAAAATTCGTGAATATGGCGTACTCAAAGCCATTGGCGCACCCAATATCTATCTCTATCGCGTAGTGTTTGTCCAATCAGCCATGGCTGGTGGAATGGGTTTTGGGCTTGGGGTCATAGTGACTTTTTTCACTAGTGATTTAGTCAGAAATATCGAACCGATGTTCGTGACCTTGCTCAAGTGGCAAGATGTCATGAGTGTGGCCGGATTAACCCTGGGAATGATTGTGCTTGCTGCCTACATTCCGCTCCGGCGGGTGATGAAAATTGATCCGGCGATTGTTTTTAAAGCCTAAACTATGAACATGCTCACCCTCACTCATATCGGAAAAAAGTTCGGGAGCGGAGACACAGCGGTCACAGCGGTTGATGATGTGTCGTTTTCCGTCGGAGCCGGAGAAATTCTCTTAATCATGGGACCATCTGGTTCCGGTAAAACCACTTTGTTGAGCATGCTTGGAGGATTATTGACGCCGACGTCAGGTGAGATTCAAGTGCATGGTACCGTCATCACAGATTTGTCCGATAAACGATTAGCGCAAGTCCGGTTAAAGGATATGGGTTTTGTATTTCAATCATTCAATATTTTGCAAAATCTGACTGCGCTGGAAAATGTTCAGATCGTTGGTGAATTGGCTGGGCTACCCCCGGCCACGGCGCGAGATCGGGCTGGTCAGTTACTCAAGAAATTGCACTTAAACGAACGCTTACACTATTTGCCGGCTAAATTATCCGGTGGACAACAGCAACGCATTGCCATTGCGCGAGCCCTGTTAAATGAGCCAAAACTGGTGTTGGCTGATGAACCGACTGGTAACCTGGATTCAAAGTCTGGGCACGAAGTCATGATGCTGTTGCATAATATTGCCAAAGAAGACGGCCGCACTGTAGTGATTGTGTCGCACGATGAACGCATTAAAGACATTGCCGATCGAGTCTTGTGGATTGAAGATGGCCGCGTCAGTGCGGCTCCACCTACTTCCGAAGAAACAGTGGTTGATCCGGTGTGCAAACTAAAAATTGATGCACACTATGCCCCATTTTCTAGTGTCATCGAGGGTCGGACCTATCAATTTTGTTCCGAAGACTGCCAACGGAAGTTCAGCGATCATCCTTACCACTACGTTCAATCGCTTGCCCAGCATGACTGATCACGCCAATCACCATAACCATCATGCCATGATGGAGCGCGACTTTAAGAAGCGTTTTCTGGTGACTGCGGTAGTGACCTTGCCTTTGTTAGCCTTATCCCCAATGATCCAACAGTGGTTGGGGTTCAGCTGGGACTTTCCCGGACAGAAATATGCCTTGTTTGGGTTAGCTTCACTCGTAGCATTATGGGGCGGTAAACCGTTTTACATTGGTGCCAAACAGGAAATCAGCCAGCTCAATTTCGGCATGATGACTCTGGTGAGCATCGCCGTGCTGGCCGGTTATCTGTATAGCGTTGGGGCCACATTTTGGTATGAGGCCATGGATTTTTATTGGGAAATTGCCACCCTGACGGTATTTCTGTTATTTGGTCACTGGATGGAAATGCG
>CAYZUI010000035.1:0-4853 GCA_964481945.1 uncultured Gammaproteobacteria bacterium | reverse complement strand
TGAACCGGTAGGCAGTGTTATTGTGCAGTGGTTGATCAACCCCAATCTTGGTTGAAGTTTTCGTAACTGTTTTAGTGAAGACAACATCGCCAGATGCTGACGTAATTTCGATGTCGTAGTCTGCTGTTGTCGTACCAGCAGCACACAGACTAAAATCGTACGCGTCCCAATTGAAATACATCCAATACTCACGGTCTAACCCCTCCACTGTAGTCACCTGTACATCCGTTGGTGCCGTGCATTCACCAGTTGCTTGCACCGGTAGCAGGTGACTGAACCATAATAGACTAACGAAACCGCTGCCGATGAGTATCTTTTGCATATTACTAGTAATACACTACATCACCCGCCGGGTTGTTGGCAACTGTATTATTAGTTAGTGTAATATCTGAGGCCGCAGTGATCCAGATACCATGATCACGATTGTGCTTCACAATACACGAGTCAATTGTAATATTCTGACTTAGATTGTTGAAATCATCGCTAGTGATCACAATGCCATCGGCTTGATGATCCAGTTTGAGTCCGTTCTGTCGCGCTACACAATTGGTCACAGAAATGTTTTGTCCACCACCAAAGCGGAGACCGCGTCTGCCATTTTGCCAGGAACGAATATCATTGAGCGTAGCATTGCGTAGTAAAGTACTACTAAATCCATTGCCAGCGGCATGGTGCGTGTTGATATGATCTACTCTGGCACCAGTCACACGCAGGAGATAAATATTGTGGTCATGATCAACATTCGTGCCGTTGCTGTAGGCTGTAATATTTTGGATACTTACTTGATTGGCGCCTTTTACATGAATACCATGTCGTCCACAGTGGTGCACCGTCAAATCAGACAATGCAATGCCTTGGCTGCGATCAGCTTCACTGCCGACAAGTTGGATACAATTTAAACGTACATCAGGCTTACCGATCAAGGTTAAGTGAGCTAGTGTCACATCGCGTACCCCGGCAGTCGAAGTGTCGTCCGAGTGGGCATTGTTGATTAGATGATCAAAGAATGCGCGACCGTGTGCGCGAATAACCGTTTGCTGGTCTTGTCCAATTAATGTTGTATGATTCGGAATAATTAATGACTCCCGAATACGATACTGACCGGCTAATAAATGGATAACCCCACCTCCGGCCCGAGCACTATTATTAAGATGCCAGGCGATTGTACCAGTGATGTTTGGATCGGCCTGATCTACATCGGCTTGCGGTTGGACAGTGGCTTGGTATGGTTCGGTTGCGTTTGCCGGATGCAGCCATGATAACAAGGCTATCGTTAGGCAGGCGCTATAGGTTTTCCAAGAAGACATATTAGCGGATCTGGAAACCCGTATGTTCAACGGATTGAAAATCTGGCGTTTGTATGGTGATTGTTAAATCAGTACGACGTGGTAGATTAGCCTCCACGATTAATGCTGGCGACAGATCTACGCTGATCAATTGGCTATTTGCCACACGTACGGCATCGCTTGGTACCTGCCAGCCATTGATCCAGACAAATGTGCCGTAGGCAAAATGTTCGCCACGAATATCAATAGTACCACCAATTAAGTACGGTACAGCTTCAGTCACAGCAGTAATCGTGGGAGTATAACCGCGCAGAATTAACCGACGGTGCTCCACATCTGTTGATTCAGGCTCAATCGGCAAACCATCAGTAACACCCAAACGGCCGGTAGCGGTATTGCGGACAACAATGGTATATGAGCCGGCCGATAGTCGATCAATTGGAAACTCAGCAATTAATGTCTGGGCATCGATATATTCAACGTTCATCGCCTGGATCGACTCTTTCAGTGAGACAGTTTCTTTATTTTCTACAAAGCCATCACCGTAGATTGTCACCTTGATGGACCCACCCGGTGTACGATCAACCCCAAACACGTTATTGAGTAAGGTGAGCTCATAGCCCAATGGATCGGCACTGCTGAGGAACGGTGTCAACCACTGATCAAATGCTGGAACTTCAGCAACGACGTCTAAATCGGCAAAGCGCTTCGCGAGATTTTTTTTGATTTGCGTGGTATGTAATCCATCGGCGTTGTTGCGCAGCGTCTGTACCAACGAACCGTCAGTATCGATTGTACCGTCTGTTTTCATCGCTAAACTAAGTTTAGACAACAATTCTGATAATTCTGCGACACTTTGCTGACCCTGTAGTACTACCGACGAGGCCAGTAAAATGGCATTATCATCACCAGCTTGACTGATATTCATATCTTCAAAACCAGCGGCTACGTCACCCGGAATCTGGAAGATCGTCAGCACCTCTTGTTCAGCAATTTTCTTTGCCTCGGCTACAGGAATTTCATCCACCACCACAATATGTCGCAAGCGTGGCACCGTGAGTGTGGTTAACACATTCACGTTCACCACCGCATTTTCTGAGACATCAGCGATGGCCCGCAATGTCAATGGACCACTCGATAATTCTCCGGTTATCTCATTGTAGTAGTATCCCTGGGCAATCACTTCAACGTAATCAGAATCCAGTTTTTGCGTTAAACGATAATCACCAAAATCGCTGTTGGTAGTGACTTGATAACTAACGCCGGTAGGTTGTAAACGATCATCAAGTTCTTGGATGGTAATGGATGAGCCACTAATAAACGGACCTTTTTGGATGTAGCCGATCAGTGGCGTGTGTGGTTGGAACCAATCAGGAATAACCATAATCGCCAACACCACAGCCACCGCTCCAAGGCTAAGGATTGGCCCGAACGTAAACCAGCGTGACAATCGGTGACGTGGTTCAGCAATGGTTTCCCGTCGGTCAGTTAGTTCCTGAGAGCGTAACTGTAATTGTACCGCCAAGTGGTCCATGAACTCACGATCCGGTTGTACGCGCGGTCGAGCGGAACGGATCAAGCTAGAAAAGTGATGTTTAGTCAGTTTGGCCATAGTGTTGTAGGTAGAACTGTTTGAATTTTTTGAGGGCCCGCGAATACCGGGCTCGAACGGCTACGGCATTACTCTGTACTATTTGGGCAATTTCCGAATACGTCTTGTCTTGCCACAATCGTAGTTGTAGCACCTCCTGATCGGGCGAAGGCAGTAACTGCAGAATGACGTGAATGCGTTGTTGCTGAAACTGGGCATCAACGTGATGCGTGGCGGTTTCTGGTGTTGATCGTTCAGCGATGTCCTCCAAACCGACCGTTTCTTTGTGCCTACGGTAATAATCGATGACCTTATTGCGGGCAATGGCGTACAACCAGGAAGAAAATCTTGCTCCGGGCGCATAGCGAAATTCAGTAAGATGTTCGAGCGCTTGCATAAATACTTGAGCCGTGAGATCTTCGGCGGTTTCTTTCACAGAGGTTTTAAAGTAAATAAACCGGTAAATTTCATCTACGAACGCCAGGTAGAGGGCGGTAAATCGCTGGGCATCGAGTTGCGCTTGCTTTACCAAATGTTGCTCCTCGGGACGGGTCATGGGCGCTAGTATACCATATTTCACAACGTATTCATGTATAATCTGTGACATGTCACAGATTGATGATTTATTCGTTTCACTAGACAGGTACAATCCTGTATATAATTACTAATTATTAAGGTCCGTATGCTATGAACAATTTTTTTTACACCCCTCTGTTAGCAATGACGCTGTGTCTGGGTGTTGGCCTGGTCGGTGTGGCCATGCCGGTTCATGCCATAGACATACCTGATCCTAAAATTAAAGACGCTCGAGCAGTATATAAAGATCAAACTGCAGTACAGATTAAGTTTAAGTTGAAAAATTTTTCTGAAAACTCTGGAAAGGATATTAAGGTGCGCTATCATCGTCAGGCGGATGAATATGTCCTCAAGGAAACAACTACTGGGTATACTCATGGTAATGGCACTTATTACGCAACCATTAAAAACCTGTTGCCAGACACACAGTATAAATTTAGACTAGAAATATCGAACGGTAGTGGTACCACAAAAAATGGTTGGAAAAAGTTCAAAACTACAAGTACTGCTCAATTAGAAATCACTGACATTCAACCACGTATAGTTCAAATAGGTGATGCCATTACCGTCACTGGTAAGGGCTTTGGTAGTGGCGGCAGCGTGAAAGTTGGCTATGGCTACAATAATACCGCTACTGTTTCGTCTTGGTCCGACACCAAAATTACTGCCACCGTACCAGAAGGAGTGACAGATGGAACTGTAACTGTTGAGGCATATCAGTTTTTCAATACATTTTACTATTACGCATTGAGTCAAACTAGTTCAATGCAACTAGATGTTGTAAATGAGAGTCATATTTATTCTATAGCCTGTTATCCAGGGGTCATTGCAGATTCCTATGAAGCCGTCACTAATTTTAATACTCTTTACGAAGCCGAATTTGGTCGATCGATACTTTGTGATGAACTGGAATTTCATCTCCAACACAAAACGCCACACGATCGACTAAGAACATGGCTCAATGAACAAGTGGATGGGAAATGGTGGGATGAACTGATGCAGTATAATGATCAATCGATCTATAGTGCTGACGCAGCGTATTATGTCCGCTCTGGGAAATTATATCGCATTCCTGATGTGATGACTGCACTGGCTTGGAATATTGATATGAACGAAGCAATTTACTTGGATGATTTGAACGTATCTGATCATCGTAGCATCGCTTTATCGCAAGCTGCTCCATTATCAATCTGGCAAGGTGATTACTATCCAGATGTATTATCTATGCCTAGTCAAGCATTCTCCTTGGATAATGATACCTGTGATATCATGGAATGCGGTTTGGTTTATTGACGACCGAATCGCAATATGAACAATCGGTGGGACACATCTTGTGATGCATCCCACCGATTTTGTTCCTCCTACTCGCGTCCTGCGGGCGATGCCGAACTGCCGCAGTC